>JAKFYP010000193.1 GCA_021730835.1 Alphaproteobacteria bacterium | reverse complement strand
CCATTTGCAAGCCACGGTACGTGATAAGCAAACCAAAATAACTCTCAACGATAACAGTCAATATACCGTGGGTATGAAGCTCGATCCCTCCAGAGAGCATTACGGCCTGTCTTCTGAGCAATATGCCTCATTAGAGAATGCCTTACAAAAAATGGGCCAATGTAAAGATGGAATAGCCGGATGTCTGGATGTAAACGTAGAGGAGCTGGGTAACAGCGGTAAACCGACTCAGGCCGCTCAGGCAGGCCCTAAGGTACCCACAACGATTTTAGGTAGCCGTGCGTAATGATTGGGTGCTCCAGCAGTCTGCGGAAAAACTATTTTGACAGCTTATGCCGCCATATCAAACGCCACAGACTCCCAATGTCGCCGTAAATATCGCTTCCTGCATGTACCCACTCAATACTCAAAAGAGCCGCAAAACGCTCTAGCTAGCGAATAGTGAAAGGGGAATCCTGAACATTATCGTAAAATCGTATAATGTATATTATGGAAAATAAGGGGTGGGGAGGGCGGATCACTATTTTTATTCCACAAGGTAATCAGAAAAAATAAAGTCGAAAGACAATAGACAGGGTGACCCTCCTACAATTTACAATCAGGAAACGAGTCTCTCAACTTTCCGCCCTGAAGCGTGACGACGCGATCCATGCGCTTTGCCAACTCCATGTTATGCGTGGCTATCAGCGCCCCGGCACAGCTCGCCGAGAGCGCCTCGCGGAAAGCGGTAAACACGGCCTCTCCTGTCTCGGGATCGAGATTGCCGGTCGGCTCATCGGCCAGCACCAGCGCCGGGTTATTGGCCAGCGCCCGGGCAATCGCCACACGCTGGCATTCGCCGCCGGAAAGCTCGGAGGGCCGGTGCGTCAGGCGATACTCCAGCCGCACCATGCCAAGCAACTGCCGCGCCCGCTCTTCAGCCTGCCCCCTGCCCGCCCCGGCAATCCACTGCGGCATCTGGACGTTCTCCAGCGCCGTCAACTCCGGCAATAAATGGTGAAACTGGTAGACAAACCCGATGACATTGCCGCGCAGCCGGGTGCGCGCCTGCTCGCTGAGCGCCGTGCAATCGCGCCCCTGTAGCCGGATACTGCCCGCATCCGGCGCATCGAGCAACCCGGCGATTTGCAGCAGCGTTGTCTTGCCCGATCCGCTCGGGCCGACCAGCGCCACTGTCTCGCCCTGCCCGATGCTGAGGTCGAGTTGTTGCAAAATATGCAACGCTTCACTGCCCTGCCGGTAGGTTTTGCAGATTCCCTCAAGGGCAAGCACCGCCTCAGCCATAGCGCAACGCCTCCGCCGGATGATAAGAGGATGCTTTCCATGCCGGATAGAGCGTGGCGATAAAACAGATGGCCAGCGTCGCCAGCACGATGCCCAGCACTTCCGCCGGGTCGGTGCGCGTCGGCAGGGTGGAGAGAAAATAAATATCCTCCACTAGAATTTCCTGCCCGGTCATCGCCTCAATGGCCTTGCGGATAGCGTCAATATAGGCGGCGGCAAGGATGCCAAGCCCCGCGCCCAGCAATGTACCGATCAGCCCGATGCTCATGCCGGAAATTAAAAACACCCGCAGGATCATGCCGCGTGTCGCGCCGAATGTCCGCAAAATGGCAATATCATGCTGCTTGTCCTGCACCAGCATAATCAGCCCGGAAATGATGGTGAACGCCGCCACGACGATAATCAGCGTCAGGATCACCGTCATGGTGTTGCGCTGAATTTTCAGCGCCGAAAAGACGCTGCCATGCGTCTGCTGCCAGTCATAGATGCGCCCGTGCCAGCCGCGATCCGCCAGCCATGCCTTGAGCGCCTGCGTGCGGCCTGCCGCTTCCTCCGGCGTGGCAAAATTGATTTCCATCGTCGTCGCCGATCCTGTCTCGCTCACCGGCAGGGCAAAATAAATACGCGCATCGGCGCGGGGCATCAGTATCAGCGAGGCATCCACCTCGTGCATGCCGGTTTTAAACGCGGCAAGGATCGGGTATGCCTTGACTCTTGGGACGCGCCCGGCAATCGTGCTGCGCCCCTCGGGAGAGATCAGCGTCAGATCGTCGCCCGCCCGCAAACCGAGATTCTCCATCAGCCGCTGGCCGATGACAATACCCGGTTGCGCGCCAAACCCCTCCAGCGACCCGGCTTCGATATGATCCGCGATACGGTGTTTTTCCATCAGATGACGCGCATCCAGCCCGATCACCTGCGCCCCCAGCGCCCGGCCCCGGCTGGTTGCCATCACCTGCCCTTCAATACGCGGAACCGCCTGCACCACGCCAAGCGCCCCGTCCGCCTTCAGCGTGTCGGCCAGCGCATCGGCGTCAGAGAGCACCCTGCCCTGACCGTAGAGCGTCGCATGGCCGCCCAGCCCGAGAAAATTGGCCAGCATTTCCTCGCGGATGCCGTTCATCAGCGAGGTAACGAGAATCAGTGTCGCCACGCCGAGCATGATGCCCGCGCCTGAGAAAAAAGCGATGACCGAGATAAACCCCTCGCGGCGCTTCGCCCGCGTGTAGCGCCACGCCAGCAGGCGTTCGGGATAGGAGAATAACCGCATGTCGGGTGTTATAACGATTTATCACGCCTGTTACCAGCGGCAAAAATGTGGTGCGCCCTTAGAGGACATTAAATGAAAAATGCAGAAAAATGAATTTGATTACCCCCAATTCACCGCTTGTCTCCTATCTGTATGTATGTCAATAAAAGCAGTCGGTTACCACTCCCCCCCTTGGAGCACCCGCCTGCGGGGTGCTATGCAAACCAATAATGAAGCATCCCACAGGCGGATGCTTCAAGAGGGGAGCGGTACATCGTGGGTAATCAGGTTTTATTTTTGACACCCCCCCTCTAACCCCCTCCCGCAAGCGGGAGGGGGGATGATGCAAGGGTCTCTAAAGTTAATTAGCTATACTTCAACCAATGAAATTATCTCCTCTCCCTTGCAAATAACCGGGAAACACTTATATAGTATCCGTCCTTTTCAACCCCCACCCAAGGAGCGCATTATGGGCACACCGGCTAATTTCACCGCAGAACATCTACGCAGTTTTATCGAGCGCATTGAGCGGCTTGAGGAAGAAAAAGCAACGCTGGCCTCGGATATCCGCGATGTTTTCGCCGAAGCCAAGGCCCACGGGTTCGACGTGAAAACCATGCGGCAGGTCATCCGTATCCGCAAGCTCGACGCATCCGAGCGCGATGAGCAGGAGCATATGCTCGATCTCTACAAGCAAGCGCTGGGGATGATCCCGGAGTTTGAAAAAGCCGCTTAGGTTGTGGTGCGCCGCAGCATGCAATCTGCTGGACATAGCGGCATCAAGGCAATAGATATTTTTTGTTTTTTCAGTAGGAGGAGGAACATATGGCTACTGATCAGGATATTGTTATCACTGCGGCACGGCGTACTGCTATCGGCGCATTTTTGGGGGGACTCTCCTCCCTGCCCGCCCACCGCCTCGGCGCAACCGTTCTCAGGGCATTGCTGGATCAGACCGGCGTCAAAGCGGAAGAAATCTCGGAAGTCATCCTCGGGCAGGTACTCACCGCCGCACAGGGACAGAACCCCGCCCGTCAGGCCGTCATCGCCGCCGGGTTCCCCGATTCCGTACCGGCATGGGGCATCAATCAGGTTTGCGGTTCCGGGCTGCGTACCGTCGCGCTGGGTTGTCAGGCTATCGCACAGGGCGACAGCGCTATTGTCATCGCGGGCGGGCAGGAGAATATGTCACTCGCGCCGCACGCCGCGCATTTGCGAAACGGCGTTAAAATGGGCAACGCCACGTTCACCGATACGATGGTGCATGACGGGCTATGGGATATATTCAACGATTACCATATGGGCACGACGGCGGAAAACGTTGCCAGAAAATTCTCCATCAGCCGCGAGGAACAGGATGTCTTCGCCGCCGCCTCGCAGCAAAAGGCGGGCCGTGCGATGGAGGCCGGGAAGTTCAGCGATGAGATCGTGCCGGTGACCGTGCCGGGCCGCAAGGGCGATACCATCGTCGAAAAGGACGAGTTCCCAAGGCCCGATACCACCGCCGAAGGACTGGCCAAACTCCGCCCCGCCTTCAGCAAGGACGGTACGGTCACGGCGGGCAACGCCTCGGGCATCAATGACGGGGCCGCCGCCGTCATGCTGATGCGCCGGGCGGAAGCAAGCAGGCGCGGCCTCAGCCCGCTGGCCTCCGTCAGAAGCTGGGCGCATGCCGGGGTTGCGCCGGAAATCATGGGAACCGGGCCGATCCCCGCGACGCGCAAGGCGCTGGAGAAAGCGGGCTGGGAAATCGGATCGCTCGACCTGATCGAAGCCAATGAGGCCTTCGCCGCGCAGGCGATTGCCGTCAACAGGGAACTGGGCTGGGATACCGCTAAGGTCAATGTCAACGGCGGGGCGATTGCGCTGGGCCATCCCATCGGTGCATCGGGTTGCCGCGTGCTGGTGACCCTACTGCACGAGATGCAACGCCGGGACGCCAAACACGGGCTGGCGACATTGTGCATCGGCGGCGGCATGGGCGTTGCGCTGTGCGTGGAGCGGGAGTAAGCATGCGGCATGCCCACATTACTGAGATGGAATCTGGAAGTGGCATATAATGAAGGCTTCAGCCCGAAAGAATTGAAACACATCAGCGCAAAAATGCAGGATCATAAAAACGCATTTCTGGAGGCATGGTATGGTTACTTTACATAATGACCGCAACACGGATGAACATAAAAACCGCGATGAACATATGCGTATTGCCGGTGTGCGCTTCGATACGTCAAGAATCTATGTCACGCTGGAGGATGAGCGGGAGATTGCAATACCGCTCTGGTGGCATCCCCGTCTTTACCACGCCACGCCGGGGCAACGGGAACGCTGGGAGTTTTGCGCGGCACGCCGGGGCCTGCACTGGCCGGAACTCGACGAGGATCTGGATGCGTATGGTTTCATTCATGGCCTGAAAACCCCCGGCGCACAACCCCCGGCCATGCAGTAGGACAGGCACATGGCAGATACCCCAACGACTTCCGTTAGCCCTACCTCTCCCATGAACAGGACGCCGGTAGTGCTGGTCGTGGATGATGATAAATACGGTTTTCCTGAGCTGGCCTGCCGCGCATTACAACAGGCAGGATATGAGACGGCCCAAGCCAGAAGCGCGCCGGAAGCCTTACAATACCTAGCGGAAAGCAAACCCTGCGACGGCGTCCTGACGGATTACGATATGGCCGCTGACGGACAGGCCACGAGCGGCGCAGCGCTCGCCTCCGCATTAAAGAAATCGCATCCCGATTTGCCGGTCGTGCTGATGACTTCCATCGACGAAACAACATTAGCCCGTGCAACCCGGCAAACCATCGCCAGCCAATCGCAAGGCGCATTAGAGCCGGGCGATATATTCTCAAAAGATAACCAGAATCAGGCCATCGCCCGCCTGGGCGAAAAAATGGATCCATCACGCGCCAGAGGAGGAATGACGTCATGACACAACGTATCGCACTGGTCACCGGGGGCACGCGGGGCATCGGCAAGGCCATCAGTATGGCGCTGCGCGACAGCGGCTACCGGGTCGCCGCCAATTTCGCCAGCCGGGTCGAGCCAGCCGAGCAATTCCGCGCCGAGACCGGTATTGCGGTCTTTAAGTGGGATGTCTCGAATTTCGATGCCTGCCGCGAGGGCGTCGCCGCCGTGGAGAAAGCGCTGGGCGGAGCGGTGGAAGTGCTCATCAACAACGCCGGGATCACCCGCGACGCCGCCATGCACAAGATGACGCCCGAGACATGGAACGACGTGCTGACCACCAACCTGACCTCATGCTTCAATATGTCGCGCTCGGTGATCGAATCCATGCGGGCCACCGGCTTCGGGCGCATCGTCAATATCAGCTCGGTCAACGCCCAGCTCGGGCAGTTCGGCCAGACCAATTATTCCGCCGCCAAGGCGGGCATTCTCGGCTTTACCAAGGCGCTGGCGCGGGAAGCCGCCGCTAAAGGCATCACCGTCAACGCCATCGCTCCCGGCTATATCACCACGGATATGACTTCCGCCGTGCCTGAGGATGTGCTGAGGAAAATCATCGTGGGCATCCCGGTAGGCCGCATGGGCGAGCCGGAGGAAATCGCCCGCGCTGTGCTGTTCCTCGTCGCCAATGAGGCCGGATTTATCACCGGGGAAACCCTCTCCATCAACGGCGGGCAATTCATGGAGTAAATGGTATAGCTAATTAACTTTCTGATTACCCGCAATTCACCGCTTGCCTCCTATCTGTATGTATGTCAGTAAAAGCAGTCGGTTATAACTCCCCCTCTGGAGCACCCGCCTGCGGGTTACCACTCCCCCCTTGGAGCCGCCTGCGGGTTACCACTCCCCCCTTGGAGCCGCCTGCGGGTTACCACTCCCCCCTTGAGGGGGAGTCGAAGAGCCGAGGATGAAATCCGAAGGCGATTCGGTGGGGGGGGAGAGAGCTTTACTTGTTATCCCCCCCACCGCTCAGCTACGGCCTTCAGCCTTGCTTCGCGTGCTCCCCCTCAAGGGGGGAGCGAAGTATCGTGGGTATCGACTTCGACTTTGTGAATACCGTCAAACATCTGGCACGATAGGTTCCGCACCAAAAGGACGGTTGATAATAGCCAGCGCTTCCGTTGCCGCGAATACGCGGTTACGCGAATAGCCTGTGCGTTCATGCAGGATGCCTGCATCCATCAACTGATCGATGGCGGTGGACGCAGCGGGAGTGCTCACCCCGGCAAGCTGTGCGAGACGCTTGGTGGTAATCACAGGATAGTGGGGCAAAAGCGCAAGTGCGTGCAAAGCGGCTGATCCCTTGCGGAATTGACGGCGCTCTCTCCATTGATCCGCCAGAAGCGTGAGCGCCTTCCTTGTCGCGAATAATTCATGCACGGTTCCCGTGATCGCTTCGGATAGAAAGGCGACTAGCGGATGCCATTCCAGTTGCTGCTGCGCGGCTTTCAGCGCCGCATAGTACGCTTCTTTTTTTTCTGCAATGTAAGGCGACAGATAAAGCGGAACGCTTCCTTCAGCCGCCATCATCAGTGGCATCAACAGTCGTCCAACGCGCCCATTACCATCACGAAATGGATGCACTGCCTCAAAATGCGCATGGGCAACCGCCATGCGCGTGATCAGATTCTGCGTCATGGCCTGCATCCCATCGCAGCGCATGTAGGCCATTGATTCTTCCAAACATGCGGCAACGTCTTCAGGCGGGGTGGGGTTATAGGTGGAATAGGCAATATCGCCACGCCCTCCGATCCACACCACGCGCGCGCGCAGATCACCGGGTACGTCCTGATAATCCGCCGCACCACGCATAACTGTGCGATGGAGTTCCCGGACAAGATGGGTTGTAAAGATTTCATGACGTTGTCGCATGGCTTCTGGCACCAGCGCATCCAGTGCCAGCGCGTAGTCGCGCACCTGTTTCGCGGCACTGCTTGCTTCCTCATCTTCCGTTTCTTCGACTGAAAGAAGTTCGTCCAGCGTGCTATGCGTACCTTCTATGGAAGAGCTGCTGATCGCCTCCTGACGTGGAAGGATACGGCTTATCAGCCACGGATCAGCCAGCTCTCCTGCCAGAGCTTCAATACGTCCCAGCGCCGCGCTTGCTTCAGATAATTGCGGGATAGCGGGCGTAACATTGACGGAATGTTCTGGTGGCGGCAACGGAACCACCCCATAATGCGAGGCATAGGGAGCTGGCAGGCGTTTTAGCCTTTCCCTAACCGCATGACAGAGATTATCCCTTTTCATCAAAAACCTTTCATAAGGCGATAGAATTACCATTTATAATAAAGGTTATTGGTGAAAACTTCAATAAGAATGCTTAAGTGGTCTCCATATCAAAGGTTATTTATAGCTATTATTATAGCCATTAATTGCATTTTAAGAGGTTTGTGGCTATAATGATAGCTATATGCATAAATTACCCCGCGAAAACATGAAAGATATAGCTGGCTGCGCTAAGAACCTGTTTAAAGTCTTTTTGAAAGATGCCATACTGTGCTTCCACACACCATGGAGGCAGCATGACGGGGATTTATCCAAGCGATATTAGCCGGGAACAATTTGATACAATTCGCGCTGATTTGGAGTCGGCTCGGAAGCGTACAAGCCCACGAGTC
>JAKFYP010000102.1 GCA_021730835.1 Alphaproteobacteria bacterium | reverse complement strand
GCAAAAAGAGAATGTTATCACCCATATGGGCGGTGAGTTCGAGGGCACGCAGCATTATATTGATGCGTTTACCGCAGCCGGGTTGAGCAAGGTGAAAGAAACTGAGACCGGCGCGAATCTGATTGCTAAAGCCGAGAAGCGCCTGGGTGAGGCCTCGGAGAATTATGCCCGCAAGCTTGAAAGCTCATCTAACCCTAAAACCCGTGAAACCGCCGAATATTACACTAAAACACCGGGCAAGGAGCGGCTGGAAAGTATCGTTGGGCTGGCTACCGCCGATTTCTTCTATGCGCTCTATGTCGCCACGGTCGTCTTTGCCGGTACGCGGGTGCTTGCACCGATTCTGGGCAAAAAAGAAGACAAGCACGATGAACCGGCTCATGAGCAAACCAGACAGGCACAACATCCGCCGGTGATTATTCCGCCTCTGAAGCCCCGCTCTGAACAACCGCCCTACATACCGGCAGGCAATCCCGCCAACGGGCAGGCCGTGGCTCAGGATATTCCGCCTGTGCCGGTCGAGCAACTCGCCGCCGCCCGCCGCCCGCCGCCGCAAATCGTCATCCATATCCATAATCATGAGGGTGTGGTGGATCAGCAGCAAAGCGCCGCCTTGCAGCCCAGCGGATAGCTAACCGGCCAGCGCCCGCTCGAAATCCTCGCATAAATCGTCGGCATCCTCCAGCCCGACTGAGAGCCGTAGCAGTCCCGGCGCAATACCGATCTTCGCCTGTTCTTCCGGGGAGATATTGGAATGGGTCGTGCTGGCCGGGTGGGTAATCAGGCTTTTCGCATCACCCAGATTATTGGAAATATCCACGATGTGAAGCCCGTTCATGGCTCCAAACGCCGCCTCCTTACCGCCTTTAAGCACAAAGGCTACCAACGAGCCGCCGCAGGGCTTACCTTTGTATGTCATCTGGCGACTGGCAACAACGTAGTGCGGGTGGCTTTCAAGCGCCGGGAAAAAAACGCGCTCCACCGCCGGATGCGCTTCGAGAAACCGGGCGAGTTTATCCGCATTGGCGCAGTGGCGTTCCATACGCAGGGAAAATGTCTCCAGACTCTTATGGATAATCCACGCATTAAACGGGCTGAGCGCCGGGCCGGTATGGCGATGAAACGGCAGCAGCGTTTCCTCGATATAGTCACGGTTGCCGAGCACCGCGCCGCCCAGCGTTCTCCCCTGCCCGTCCATATGCTTGGTAGTCGAATAGACGACGATATCCGCACCCATTTCCAGTGGTTTTTGCAGCAGAGGCGTGGCAAAAATATTGTCTACGATCAGCTTTGCGCCGTGGCTTCTGCACAGACCGGCGATATGGGAAATATCAATCACCTCAAGGCAGGGGTTGGAAGGGGTTTCAATAAACACGCAGGCGGTATTTTTCTCAAACGCGCCTTCCCAGTTTGCAGGCTCCGTACCGTCCACCAGCGTATAGGTGATGCCGAAGCGCGGCAAAATCTGCGTGATGATATAATGGCAGGAGCCGAACATCACCCGGTGGGCCAGCACATGATCGCCCGCCTTGAGAAAACTCATCATAGAGGCAAAAACCGCCGCCATGCCGCTACCCATTACCGTGCAGGCCTCCGCGCCTTCGAGCAGGCAAAGACGGTCTTGCAGCATCTTCAGGTTGGGATTGACATAGCGCGAATAGACGTAGCCGGGGGCAACGCCGTTAAAGCGGCTCTCCGCCGTTTCCGCCTCATCGTAGCAGAAGCCAGAGGTCAGGTAGATGGCCTCGGAAGTCTCGCCGGTCTCGCTGCGATATGTCCCGCCGCGCACCAGTTGGGTATCAGGCCGCCATTTTCGTGCTATCTCAGGTGTATTTCGGTTCCGTTTCATGGGGCATAAGCCATAGCGCGGCTTGAAAAGCGAAGCAAGTAAAAGAGAGGTCTTATATCTGAGATAAATAATGATGAAAAACCGCCCGTATTAGGAAAAAAAGACGTTATAAATCCCCTTAAAAACAAGCAGGATACCGATTATTATTAATAATATCTTAAACTTGCCGTGGCATGATGTAATTTCCGGCGCGTCCTGTGCGCCCTCTGGTACACACAAAAAAAATCGCATCATGTCCGCTAAATCGCTTCTCCTGCTGGTGATTGCCGCCACCGTGGCCGTTTGCACGGCGATGCTGGTCAAAGGGCAACTGGCCGGCCATGCTTCCGGCCCCTCGCAAACCCGCATCCTCGTTGCCGCCGCTGATATCGCGCCCGGCAGTTTTATACGCATCGAAAAACACCTGCAATGGATGCTCTGGCCGGAAGATAATCTCAATCCCTCCTTCCTGCTGGAGGGAAAGGCCGACCCCGCGACGTTCAACGGCGCTGTCGCCCGCCGCCAGATTCTCAAAGGCGAGCCGGTCAGCGACGGGCTGCTGGTAACGTCGAATGAAGGCGGGTTTATGTCGGCGGTGCTCAAGCCGGGCCTGCGGGCGGTTTCCATTCCGGTGGATTCCACTACCGGCAACGCGGGATTCATTTTTCCCGGCGACCGGGTAGACCTGATTATCACCCACAGCGTGCAAGTCACCAACTCGGGTGGGGAAAGCGAAGATGTGTTGACCAGCGAAACTTTCATTGAAAACGTCCGCGTGCTGGCAGCCGATCAGCAACTTGATAACCCGGAGAATGCCGCCATCATGGCCAAAACCGTCACGCTGGAAGTCAGCAAGCGGCAAGCGGAGAAAATCAACGTGGCGAAGGATCTGGGAAAAATATCCCTGAGTTTGCGCAGCCTCGCCACCGGTCAGGAAACCGCCGCCGAAATACCATCCGGCGAGCCGCATTTCACCCGTGACAGCGATGTGAGCACAATGCTCAGCCCACATACCGCTACCGGCGCGAAAGTGCAGGTAATCCGAGGCGGTGAGCGTGAACAGATCGAATTTAAAAATTACGTTCAATAATCCTGTTGAGGGAGAAGAACATGAAAAACCTGCTAATCACGATGATGCTGGCACTGGCGGCGGGATTTATCACTCTCCCCGCCCTCGCCGCCTCCTATACGGTGGAAATCCACAAAGGGCAACTGGTGCGGCTCGATAAGGCGGCCACCTCGGTGATCGTCGCCGACCCGGAAATCGCCGATATACAGGCGGTATCGCCCAAACTCCTTTATATCAACGGGCGCAGTGTCGGAGAAACCAGCATGCTGGCGATTGACGACGCCGATAACGTGGTTTTTGAGGCGACCGTAGCCGTCACCCATAATCTCAGCCGCTTAAAGCGCGAAATTCAGGACGCCCTGCCCCAGACCAGAATCAATCTTTCTTCGACCGATAATGCCATCATCGTCAAGGGAAAGGCGGCATCTCCTTATGTCTCCGAGAAAGTACAGCGCCTTGCCGCCACCTTCCTGCGACCCGAGCAGCAGATCGTCAATCTCGTGGAGACCGGCGGCAGCGATCAGGTCATGCTGATGATTAAAGTGGCCGAAGTCTCACGCGGCGAGTTAAAACGCTTCGGTATCAGCCTTGAATCGCTGTTCAGCGCGGGCAATATCCTGTTCGGGCTGGCGACCGGGCGTGACATTATCGCCGACGCCGCCGGGATCATCACCCGAAACGCCAACGATAACGGCCTGTTTCTCGGGTCAACCGGGAATAATCATAGTGTCAGCGGCATCATTGACGCGCTGGAGGATGACGGGCTGGTTACCGTGCTGGCTGAGCCGAATCTGACGACCAAATCGGGCGTAACCGCCAGTTTCCTCGCCGGGGGAGAATTTCCGATTCCCGTGGTTGGAGAAGAAAGTTCCGTCACTATCGAATACCGCCCCTACGGTGTCAGCCTCGACTTTACGCCGGTGGTACTCTCGGAAAACCGCATCAGCCTGACCGTCAGCCCGGAAGTCAGTTCACTGACCAACGTCAACGCGATTCAGGCCAACGGGTTTAATATCCCTTCGATCAACACCCGCCGCGCCTCCACCACCGTAGAACTTGGCAGCGGGGAGAGCTTCGCTATCGCCGGGCTGATCCGCCGCGACAACAGCAACGATATATCCAAGGTTCCGGCGCTTGGCGACCTGCCGGTACTGGGCGCGCTGTTCCGCTCATCGGAATTCCGGCAGGAGCAGACCGAGCTGGTCATCATCGCCACGCCCTATATTGTGCGCGGCGTAAGCGATACCGAGCTTGCCACACCGCTGGATGGCTACCAGCCCGCTGGCGACCTTGACCGTATCCTGATGGGTAAACTCTACAAGGAACAGCCGACCGAAGAACTGGCGGACGGAACCCGTCCCCGTCTTGCTGGCCCGGCCGGTTTCATGCTGCGATAGGAGAAGGACGATGAGAACCAACATGATCATGCTATTCCTTGCGGGCCTCATGCTTACCGCCTGCACCTCTCCCTATGCGCCGCCGCGCTACGCCGGGAAGCCATACGCCGATATGCCTTACGATTGCCCGAACTGGCGGCATACCGCCTCCTCGAATCATGAAAATTCGCCGCTTGGCAATCTCGGTTGCGCCAGCATGGCCAATAAACGCCTGATGGTCGCCGATCCGAACGACCTGATTCGCGGCAAGCGCTCTTACGGCACGGATACCGAATCCGCCGTGCGGGCAATTACGCAGCATTACGGCGGCGAGTTGGCGGAACCCACCGCCAGCGATGAAACCGTGACAAGGGATGCGAACTGATGCCGGGGCCGTTACTTCCCTTCCTCGGGTTCATCCGAGATGGCGCGAGTCTGGACGCGGCCCGCTCGATCTGCGAGCGCGAAGGCTGGAAGAATGCCGTCTATGAGGGTAGCATATCCGAAGCGATAGACTATCTCAGGGAGCATGCTCAACCGCACTACCTGCTGGTGGAAATTTCCTCCGCTGACGAAGCCCCTGCCCTGCTCGATAAGCTGGCCGAAGTCTGCCGCCCCGAGGTGCATGTGATTGTAGCGGGTAAGTCCGACGCTTATAGTTTTTATATGTGGCTAAAGGAAATCGGTATCCACGGATACCTGCTGGAGCCGTTTACGCCGGAAGCGCTGGAGGCGCTGATTCATGCGCCGCAAGCAACTGAAGCCCCCGCTCAGGCGCCGGGAGAATCCAGCCGCATCGTTGCCTTTATGGGCACACGCGGCGGGGTTGGAACGACCACCATTGCCTCGAATCTCGCTAACATCATTGCCGGGGAGAAGGGGATCAAAACCGCGTTGCTCGATCTGGATGCCCATTTCGGCACGATGGCAATGGCGTTCGATATTGAGCCGGGGCGAGGGCTAAAAGATGCACTGGAAAAACCGGCCCGCATCGACGGATTATTCCTTGACCGGGTGATGGTAAAATATCACCCCAACCTTGCCATCCTCAGCGCCGAGGAATCGCTGGCCACGGCAATCCCTCATACGCCGCAGGGTATCACTGCGCTCCTAGAGGAACTTAAACGCCAGCATCGGGCTATCCTGATTGACCTGCCCCGCTTTATCTCACCGATGACCCGCGCCGCACTGGAGCAGGCGGATGACATCGTGCTGATAACCGAGCCGACGCTGCTCAGCCTGCGCGACCTGATGCGCCAGCATGATTTCATCGCGGGAGAACTAAAAAAACAACCGCCGGTCGTCGTCGCTAACCGCGAAGGGCTGGCCAGCAAGTTCGAGATTAAAAGGAACGATCTGGCAAAGCATTACGGGCATCCGATTGCCTTTCATATGCCCTGCATGATGGAGGCGTTCTCCGCCACCGCCGCCGGGGAAATGCTGGTGGAGACACGAAAAAACTCCGCCGGGCTGGCGGTATTGCACGCGCTGGCCGATCATCTGTTTAGCGACGATGCGGCAGCAACCGAAACAGAGAAAAAGGGCTTTTTCAGGAAAAGGAAGTGAAAGACAAGGAAGCAGGCCTGCGGTCAAGAACCTAAAAAGCTTTTGGCACTTATCACGAGTAAAATAATATGTTCGGACGGTACGGCGCAACGGATCAGGAAAAACCCCCTCTTCCCCCTCTGGCGGAGGAGCGTAAAGCCGCGCCCGCCCTGCTGAGTGAGCCGGAAATTGAGGAAGAGCATCCTGAGACCGCCAAAGTCAAGCCGGTCAATCAGGAGATGAACCGTACCAAGGAGCATATTTATCACCTCCTGATGGAACAGATTGACCTGCAAAGCGCCTCGCAGATGGAAAAAGAGGAATTGCAGCAACAAATCATCGCATTGATCGGCGATATCGTCATTGAGCAGAAACTGGCGATTAACCAGCAGGAACAGGCCTTCCTTGCCAATCAGATCGTAGATGACATGCTGGGGCTTGGCCCGCTGGAGCCATTGCTCAAGGATGAAGCGATTACCGATATACTGGTCAACGGCCCATCGCAGGTTTACATTGAGCGCAAGGGCAAGCTGGAACTCAGTGACGTGATATTCCGCAACGACGCGCACGTTATGAACATCGCGCAGCGTATCGTTACCGCCGTCGGCAGGCGGGTTGACGAGAGCACACCGATATGCGACGCCCGCCTGAAAGACGGCAGCCGCGTCAACGTGATTGCTCCGCCGCTTTCCCTGAGAGGATGCAGTATTTCCATCCGTAAGTTTGCGAAGAAAAAAATTACCCTCGATGTGATGGTGCGGCAAAACAATATTTCCGAAGACCTCTCCAAAGTGCTGAAAATCGCCGCCGCCTCGCGCCTGAACATCATCATCTCGGGCGGCACGGGATCGGGGAAAACCACGCTGCTTAACGCCCTGTCGCGGTTGATTGACCACGGCGAGCGCATCGTTACCATTGAGGATGCGGCGGAGTTGCAACTGCAACAGCCGCATGTCGTCCCGCTGGAGACTCGCCCCGCTAATCTCGAAGGTCACGGGGAAATCACCATGCGCGACCTCGTGAAAAACGCGCTTCGTATGCGCCCCGACCGCATTATTCTGGGCGAGGTGCGCGGCCCGGAAGCGCTCGATATGTTGCAGGCGATGAATACCGGCCATGACGGCTCGATGGGCACGCTGCACGCCAACAATCCCCGCGAGGCGCTGACCCGGCTTGAGAACATGGTCAATATGGCGGGCTATAAGCTGCCCAACCATGTGGTGCGCCACCAGATATCCAGCGCCGTGCAGATGATCGTGCAGATTCAGCGCATGCGCGACGGGATGCGGCGCATCACCCATGTCACCGAGATCGTCGGTATGGAAGGCGACGTGATTGTCACGCAGGATTTATTCACCTACCAGTTTGAGGGTGAGGATAACAACGGCATGCTGCTCGGATCCTTCAGGCCGACCGGGCTACGCCCCAATTTCTGCCAGCAGGCGGCCTATTTCGGGCTGGAGCAGGCATTGCTGGAGGTGATGTAATGGAATCCCTGCCTATTCCTTCCATCTACCTGATTCCTGCCGTTGCCGGGCTGGTGATCCTCGCTGCCTTCATTCTGCTGTGGGAGCCTCCCGCCAGACGCCGGGCAAGAACGCGCCTGAAGCGCATCGCCGGGAAAAAGAAAAAGCGCACGCTTTCAACGGCTACTCAGCAAATGGATTTACGCCGCCATACCCGGGCGGAAAAACACCATGCTATTACGCAAACCCTCGGATTTATCGGCAGGCTGGATCAGAGGCTTGAAACCGCCGGGCTGGAAATTTCAGCGGAGAGATACTTATGCTTCAGCGGTGGCATCGGACTGGCGGTTATGTTGTTGATGGCGATGTCGGGAAAGCCCGTTGCGGTGGGACTACTATCCGGCATTATGATGGGTATCGGCCTGCCACATTTCTACGTCAGCCGACGCATCGGAAAACACCGCAAACAATTGCTGGGGTATTTCCCCGACGCGATTGACCTGATCGTAAGAGGACTGCGTGCCGGATTGCCGGTTGCCGAATCCATGCAAAGCGTTGCGAAGGAAATCCCCGATCCGGTCGGGCAGGTATTCCGGGAGATTTCAGAGCAGATAGCCCTTGGCGTCACAATGGAAAAGGCGCTGGCCGATATGGCTCGCAAACTACGCACCCGTGAGTTTGATTTTTTCGTCATCAGCATCACCTTGCAACGTGAGACTGGCGGAAACCTCGGAGAAATCCTGCATAATCTTTCTGATGTGCTGCGCCAGCGCCATATCATGCGGCTCAAGATCAAGGCAATGGCCTCGGAAGCCAAGGCTTCGGCTTATATTATCGGCGCATTGCCGTTTCTGGTATTCGCCGCGCTGATGTTCCTGTCTCCCGGGTATATGGATCCGCTTTTTGAGGATTATCGCGGCAATCTGGCCGCCGGAGGCGCTTTGTTAAGTCTTGGGTTCGGCGCGTTCGTCATGAGCCGGATGGTGAAATTCGAGATATAAAAACAACCCATCTCTTAACTTTTGTCCTCCCCTTGAGGGAGGGCGGGCGAGCATAGCAAGCCGGGAGGGGGTAAAACACT
>JAKFYP010000144.1 GCA_021730835.1 Alphaproteobacteria bacterium | reverse complement strand
TTTCGCGCCGGAATCGAGCTTGGCCTTCATCTCCAGCCCGGCCTTGCCGACGGTGATATATTCAACCCACCCCAAAACCTCCCGCTTCGGCGCGGCATGTTTTTTCTTGGTGTTCTTAGGGGTGACGCTAGCCGACTTCATGGCCGGAACCACCTTTTTTGCGGGAGTTGCCTTCTTCGCCGGGGGCAATTTTACCGCTTCCTTAGCTATCTCCGGCGCATTCCGGGCCGGTACGGCATCCATAACCGGAGATTTTGGCTGATTCGCCACACAGGCCAGTAAAACAAATGCACTCAGGGGTATCAGAAATATCTTCTTCATTCGGCGAGTCCGGTATGATGTTGGGATTGTAAAATGCGGCCCACTATAGTCAGTGACGAGCAAATTTCAATTTGATATTTCAGTCAAGAGGCTACCTGCGCCTATTAGGCCGCAAGCCGCTGTATTTTTTCAATCATTTCCGCCTGCCGCAAGGTTCTCAACGCCTGATGCACATGCAGCGCTTCCACCATTACCCCATCCAGCACGCCAACCGAGCGCTGCGCCTCTAAAATTCCGTCATATTGCTCGATCACCTGCCGCGCCCGCGTCACTTCCTCCTGCGTCGGGGAATATACCGCATTGGCGGCGTCAATCTGGGATGGATGCACCAGCGTCTTGCCGTCAAACCCCAGCCGCCTGCCCTCCTCGCATTCACGTTTCAGCCCCGCCTCATCGTCAAACCGGATATATGTCCCGTCGAAAACGTAGCGGTCATGCGCCCGCGCCGCCAGCACCAGATGCGACAAGGCGTGCAGCAACGCCATCCGGTCATCAGTATGGGGCAACCGCAGGCAGGCCCGCAAATCATTCGTTCCCGCCACCAGCGCGAAACAATCCTCCTCTGCGGCGATTTCCCCGGCATGCAGAAACCCCTTCGGCGTTTCCACATTGGCCCAGACACGCAAACGATGCGCCGCGCCCAGTTGCCGCGCCATCGAGACTGCCTGCTCCACCTGCCCGGCCCCCTCGACCTTGGGTAGCATGAGATGCTCCACCCCGGCCTGAGCAACCGCCGTCAGATCCTCCAGCCCTTCGCGGGTATCGAGCCGGTTGATGCGCACCACCACCTCACGATGCCCAAACGGCCTTTTAGCCAGCAGCGCGCAGATACGCCGACGCGCCTCCTGCTTGACGGCGGGCGCAACGCCATCCTCCAGATCGAGAATCAGCACATCGGCGCTCAGACGGCGGGCCTTCTCCAGCGCCCGCACATGGGAACCGGGCACGAACAGCAGCGAGCGGCGCGGGCGATAGCGGCAAAGTGCGTCCATAAGGATGTCTCCTGAGCAAGGCTTGCGACCTTATCTCATAAGCGGCGTGCTGTCATGCCGGAACCGTATTTCCCTGAAATGAAAACTGGCACGGAATTCGCATATGTAAAGTGAAACAGGAGCACAACATGCCCGCACCAATCGCGCTCAAACCTCAGGCAACCGGCCCAATTCCGCTCAAAGGAGGCACGCCCATGCAGATTCACGCCCCAAACCGTATGGATACGCTCAAGCCGGGAAAAAAGGCCAGTTTACGCGATGTCGAACTGACCAGGAAAGCCGAGGAATTCGAGGCGGTATTTCTTTCCCAGATGCTCACCCCGATGTTTGAGGGCCTTGAAACCCCCGAGATGTTCGGAGGCGGCAGTTATGCTGAGGATGTTTATAAATCCATGATGGTTGATGAATATGGCAAACTTCTTGCAAAGACAGGAGGGATAGGCCTTGCCGACCATATCAGGCGAGAATTGTTAACCCTACAGGAGGTCAGGTAACATGCGTAAAGAACACACTGCGGAAATGCTGGAGCCAACCGGCATACCGGGCGGCATCGCGTTTGAGGGAAATCCCTTCGATGAGGTATTCGACGAGGTGGAAGCCACGGAGGATGAAACGGACGGCGCATTCGAGCCGTTTACTTTCGACGATAACCGCATTGACGTGGAAAGCGTCATTGCGCTGACGGCGCGGCTGGCGCAGGTACTGGCGCAGGAAGCCGACTATCTCGGTGAGATGAAAATCCGCGATGTCGGGCGTATCCAGCGCGAGAAAACGCAGTTGCTGGAAGCGCTGGAAGCCCAGAAACGCTATATTGACCGCAACCCGGAACTACTTGATGAGATGGATGATAACGAATGTCTGGAACTGGCCCAGATCGTTGAGATTTTCAACAAGGTGCTGGCGGAGAATCATCGCCGTTTGCTGGTGGCGCGGGAAGTCAATGCCCGGGTGGTCGAAGCCATCGCCGAAGTGGTGCAGGAAGCCAGTAAGGGCGCTCGCTACGATGAGAACGGCCATTGCGAGCGCGACAGCCGAACAGTCTCCATGAGTTTAAACCAGACAATATAAAACAAGCGTTCGGTGGTCAGAGTGGGGTTGTCGTATGACCAATACATACGGGACTGAACGCTGATCGCTCAAAGGAATCCCTATGACACTGACGATGGCATTGAATAACGCACTGTCCGGGCTGAACGCCAATCAACGGGCGCTGGCGGTTATTTCGCAGAATATCGCCAATGCCAATACGGAAGGTTATTCCCGGCAATCGGCAGAACTTGCCGCCCAGTATATCGAAGGCGTCGGTGTCGGGGTGAAAGTCGAGGATGTCGTGCGGCAGGTAGACCTCTATCTCCAGCGCTCGATACGCAACCAGACTTCTTTTGTCGGGCGCGGTGAAATTGTCTCGGGCTATATGGATCGCCTTCAGGTGTTACTCGGTGAGCCGGGGGAGACTAACAGCCTCGATGAATACGTCACCAATTTTTTCGACTCGCTGCAAAGCCTCGCTGAAACGCCGGAGCGCACCTCATTTCGTGAAGGCGCGGTGGATAGCGGTATCATCCTCGCCCGTGAGGTATCCGATATTGCCACGGGGCTTGAGGATTTACGCTTTCAGGCCGATCTCGATATTCAGGAAGCGGTGCGCATCGTCAACGAGGAGTTGCGCAACCTCGATAATCTCAATACCGCCCTTGCCCGCGCCGAGGCGCTCGGCAATCCGAAAGCGGGCCTGCTCGACCAGCAGGACGCCGCGCTGGAGCGCGTGGCCGAATACATGGAAATCAGCGTATCCACGCAGCAAAATGGCGGGGTGTTCATCTATGGGCCACGCAGTCTGCCGTTACTGACTGAAACCCTGCGGCAGGTACGCTATAACGGGGTGGATGCGGTAGAAACCCTGATTAACGATGAGCCGGTCAACCAGATCGAAATCGTTTCCATCAACGAGCGTGGGCTGGTATCGGGCGAGCCGACCGTACTGGTCGGCTCCGGCGTGGAGGAAGGTATCACCAGCCTGATTACCAACGGCAAGCTGAAAGGCCTGCTTGACCTGCGCGACCGCGTGCTGCCCGGCATTCTCGAGCAGATGGACGAGCTGGCCGCCAATATGCGCGATGCGTTCAATGTCATTCATAATCAGGGTTCCTCTTATCCCGGCACAAACCTGCTCGAAGGCACGCGCACCCTGACCGCCGAAACCCGCAGCAACTGGGAGGGGGGCGTTACCATCGCCGTCTTGAATCAGGACGGCACGCCGATTTATTCCCCCTACCCTGATGAGACCCATACCGGCGTGCGCCCGCTACATCTCGACCTGACCTTCCTCGACGGCGGCAACGGAGCAGGTGAGCCGGATGTGCAAACCATCCTCGATGAGATCAACAATCATTTCTGGCCACCACCGGTTAAAACCACGCTGGGCATTCTCAACAGTATCCAGCTTGTCTCCGACATTAATGAACTGCCGGGAGCTGCGGCGGCCCCCGCGTTTTCTTTCGATTTCGATCTGGAGAACATCACCGGCATGGATGCCGATTTCTTCGTGACCCGGGTGCAGGTGCTCGACAGCACGGGCGCCGATATTACCAGTGTCAACACCCCGCCGCCGCAGGTGACGGTGAATGCCGTCAATACCTACACCACGACCGCCGGCAGCGCCGCCGTCACCGTCGCCGCCACCGCGCATGGGCTGGCGGTCGGCGACCGGATTTTCATGACCGACCCCGTTGTGGCCGTCAACGGCATCGTCAATGCCGACCTGACCGGATATTTCGAGATTACCGGAGTGACGGCCAACAGCTTCACCATCAATGCGCGCAGCCCTGCTACCGCCGCCGGGAGCGTCAGCGTCGCCGCGATCACCGCTACTCCCAAATGGGATACCGTGGAGCCGGGCGAGAAGGGCCGTATCCGCGATGCGGGTGTAGTTGATATTGATTTCGGCGGCGCTCCCGGTTCCCCGTATTTTGATATTATCGTTGATGTTGGCGTGGATGACCGGCAGGGCACACCGACCCAGATTGACACCGGGCGTATCACCTACCGTGTTTTTAACGACATGGGCGACCTGCTCAATGACCGCTATAATGCGACTGATACGACCGGCGCGGCGGCGCAGGTCGTTGCCAACACCGATCAACCGCTGCTCATGGCGATTCTGGTGGATGAGGACGGAAACGTGATAGAACGCACGGAAGGAGAATATGCGCCCGATGTGGAAGGGCATATCAAAATCATTACCAACGATCCTTCGCATACGGTCGCCATTCAGGATAACGGCAGCAAGGAGCTTGGCCTGCTGACCGTATCGCCGCAGATACCGGGGACGGAGCGCGGGTTCTCCCATTATTTCGAGTTGAACAATTTCTTTGAGAGCAACGTCCCGACTTCAACCGGCGACACGGTCAACGGCAGCGCCATCAACATGCGCGTCGAACAGCGTTTCGAGGACAATGCCAACCTGATTGCGCTGGGCGATCTCACGCAGAGCAATCAGCCCGCCGATCCCGAAGCCCTGCCGCTTTATACCTATGAGCGCTTCATCGGCGATAACGGACAGGCGCAGCGGCTGGCGGCGCTTGGCTTCACGCCACAGAGTTTCAACGATGCCGGAGGGCTTTCGCCGAGTGACATCACTTACGGAGCTTATGCGGGGCAAATACTGGGCTTTACAGCGGCGCAGGCCGTGCGGGCGGAAACCGATAACCGCGATAATAACATCCTGCTTGACGGGCTGACCGAACGCTCGGATGCATTCAGCGGCGTCAATATCGACGAGGAGATGGCCAATACGATCATCTTCCAGAATGCCTATTCGGCTTCGGCGCGAATCATTACCGTCACCAATGAGTTATTCTCCACTTTGCTGTCAACCTTTAACTAACGGATTTCTGATTACTTATTTATTTACCGCTTGTTTTTTATTTGTATACATTTCAGCAAAGACAGTTGGTTACTGCTCCCCCCTTGAAGCATCCGCCTGCGGGATGCTTCATTATTGGTTTGCATAGCACCCCGCAAGCGGGTGCTATGCGGGGGAGCACGCGAAGCAAGGCTGAAAGCCGAAGCTGAGCGGTGGGGGGCAGATAAGAAACATCCCCCCACCGAATCGCCTTCGGACTTTGTCCTCGGCTCTTCGACTCCCCCTCAAGGGGGGAGTGGTACATCGTGGGTAATCAGAAACGGAACAAGCACATAAGGAAAAATCATGACGATCATCAGCCGCATCAGCACCTACGGATTGCACCAGAAGACTATTGGCGATTTCAATAGCGTGCAGTCACATCTGGCCAATTTGCAAAACCAGATTTCGAGCGGATTCAAAACCGACCGGTTTCAGGATCTTATCGGCGAGGTGGAGCAATTCGTCGATCTTGAGGGCGAGATCAAGAAACTTCAGAATTACGAAACCACCAACGCGGAAGGCATCAGCCGCTACCGCACCCAGCGCGTCGCCATCGAGGAAATGATTCAGGTCGGCGACCAGATAGAAGACCTGATGACGCTGCGCCGCAACGGGGCCAATGAGGATAAAATCGCCTTCGCGCAGCAAATGCGGGGCTATATCACCACTTTCGCCCGCGAATTGAATACCAATATCGGCGGGCGCTACCTGTTCGCGGGCACACGCACTAACGTGCAGCCGGTCATTACCGAGCCGAGCGTGCCGAAACCGGTGACCTCCACCATCCCCGATGACAGTTTTTATCAGGGCAGTAAGGAAAATGTCATCCTGCGCCCCCGCAGCGGTCTGGATATCGAGTTCAAAACCCGCGCCGACGATGAGGCGTTCCAGAAGATCGTCACCGCCGCATGGTTGAGCATTGAGGGCGATGGAGAGGACGACGACGACAAGCTGGTGCAGGCAGTCGATATGATCCAACAAGGTCTGGACCGGCTGATTTCGATTCAAGCCGACGTGGACGGGGAAATCCTCAATCTGGAGAATATCAACGAGCGCCACGAATCACTGCGGCTCTATCTGACCGGCGTATCGGAGGAAATCATCAAGACCGATATCCTGACCGCCTCAACGCAGGTTGCCATTGACCAGACGATATTAAGCGCATCATTTCAGGCGTTTGCGCGTATTAATTCACTGAATCTGGTGGACTACCTCCGCTAACGTCACACCGGTGAAAAGAAGAGGGAAAAGGCGGGTTTTTTGGATTTGGTAATGGATTCTTAAACTAAGATGGGATAACGTACAGGAAGGTTATTATGCAAGAAGCGCAATTCGCCGTGACAACGGATAAATCTGCATATTTGGCGGGTCAGTTTGCCAGCTCCAGTGATCTGGACGCAGCGGAACAGGCATCGCAGGATGATTTCATCGAAACCCGCTTTGGACGGGTGCAGGTGCGCCGTGACAAGCCGGTGGTTTTCCCCAAGGGCATGCTCGGCATCCCGGGGCGCTGCCATTATGCGCTTCTGGAATTCCCGCTCAAAAAATTCGCTGATTTCAAGCTGCTCCAGTCGCTGGAAGATGACGATCTTTCTTTTATCACCCTGCCGCTGGATGTCGATAATCCGATCATTGACCGCGCCGATCTGGAAAACGCCTGCAAGGAACTGGGCTTTCCGCTTGAGGATACCGCGATCCTGCTGGTGGTTTCCGTGCACCGGGAGATGGAGAATGTCCGGCTTTCCGCCAATGCGCGAGCGCCGCTGTTTGTCAACGCCCCGCGCCGCCTCGCCGAACAGTATGTGCTGCACAATAACAAATATCTGGTGCGGCATATGATTACGGGTTAATCCGGGTATATCCCTGCCCCGGAGTCCGTATGGCCAGTTCCCTCCATCAATCCGCTTTCCTTGAGGGTTTCGCCTGCCTTGGCGATGCCTGCGAGGATACTTGCTGCAAGGGCTGGGGCATGCAGCTTGATCCCGTCACCAAAGCAAAATACGAAAAGCAGGCTCCTGAATTGCTCGACGCCGTGACCACCGGCGAGGCCGAGCTGATAATGAAGCGCGACCCGCAAACCGATTACTGCGTGAAATTCGCAGGCGGGCTGTGCGGCATCCATCAAAGCTACGGCACGGATTTCCTCGGTGACGCCTGCCATTTTTTCCCGCGCTCAACCCGCAGCCTTGGCGACCGGACGGTGATGACCGCCGCCCTCTCCTGCCCCGAAGTGACCCGGCTTGCCCTGTTCGGCGAGTCAGGCCTGACACATCGTGAAGCAGCCTATGACCGGCTGCCCTGGTCGCTGAAGAATTATCTCCCCGAGGCACTCGACAGCGAGGGAGCGCTGACCGTCCACCGGGCGTTCCTTGAAGCCGCCGGGGCCGAGGACGCTCCGCCTGAACGCGTTATGGCCCGCCTGCATGCTGTTGCCACTTCACTGGAGATGCTCGATCAGGCAAGCTGGCCGCAAGCCGCCGGGTTTTACCTGAAAAACGCCGATATGCGCCTTGCCCCGCCTGAGCCGAACCCCAATGATCCCTTTAACCTGCTGCATGCGCTGGCCGGGCTGCTCAGCGCCGCCAAACCCTCTCCCCGCCCACGGCTGGAGCAAACTATCGCGGATATGGAGCGGGCGCTTTGCGTCACACTGGATCCCCATACCCGCGCCATCATCACCACGCCGGAGAGCTTCCCGGCATGGCAACGGCTATACGGGCGCTGGGAGCGTGAATGGGCCACCGCCCTGCGCCCGGTTCTGGCGCGCTGGCTGCAAGCGCAACTGGCCATCGCGCTTTACCCCTTCGGCGGCTTCGGCGAAAGCCCGGCGGAGCGCATGGCGATCATCGGCGTGCGCTTTGCCACGGTGCGCCTCGCTCTGACGGCCTGTTGCGCCGCGCATGACGGCATCCCGCCGGAGCAGGAGCTAATCCGCGTCATCCAGAGCCTGTCACGCTTTCTCGACCATCTGGCCGATCCCACCCTGTCGCTCTCCATTTATGAGGAAACCGGCTGGCTACGCCCCGCCCGCCTGCGGGCGCTGGTTGGTGACAACAGCCTGCAATCGCAGGCTCAGACGGCGTCCTATGGCAAGACCATTGCAGCCCACCAGCTTTAAATTTACCTGATTACCCACTATTCACCGCTTGCCTCTTATCTGTATGTATGTCAGTAAAAGCAGTCGGTTACCACTCCCCCCCTGGAGCACCCGCCTGCGGGTTACCACTCCCCCCTTGGAGCACCCGCCTGCGGG
>JAKFYP010000017.1 GCA_021730835.1 Alphaproteobacteria bacterium | reverse complement strand
TGCATGATCACGCCCAATGCCGCATCAGGATATTTTTCGATAAGCCATTGATGTATAGCAATCTCCTCGTTACGTTCCTCTGATGGCACATTGACTCCGTATACGTTATACTGCCCCCATTTTCCGGTCATTAACGCATCTTTTATCTTTTCGGAGGCCAGAGCATTTGTAAACGAACCGGGTTTAAGAACCGTGATTTCCGGAAAGGTTTCATCCGGATAATCTTTTTTTAGGCGTTGTTTCAATGCTTTTACTTTTTGGTAGAGATCAGGATAATTTTTATCGGAAAGTATTTCCTTCTGAGGGCTGAAAGCTTGTTTCCACAAGTTTTGAAGCGCTTCCTGAGCCTGCTGAGGGGTGAGGTTGTCAATAGGATTTGGTTTGTCGTCGTTATCCATTCCCACCCCCGTCTGATCATTCCATAGAGACCGTAACGATGAAAACTTTACGAACGCATCGCTTTCATGTCCGGCGAGTTTGCCTGCGCCCTACCCTGATGGGCCGGCGCGGAATCACGCAGGGTGTTAACCGGGCTTTCTTTAGTGTTTTCCAACTGAGTTTTTAAGGAGTCATCGATAACGGCCTTACCTTCCTCTGCCATAGCAAGAAGTTTTGCGGATATATGTTGATGTATTTGTTCTGAATCAATGCCTTGTTTATCAAGCTCGCGCACCGCATCCACAAACTCCTGCATGTGACCCCGAAATGTAATGCCGGGGGTGACCGTATCTGGATCATGCGGAAAAATCTTCGCCACTTGCTCGCATATCTCTAATCCGGGCATGTTTGCGCCGTCTTCTCCCCACGCAGTCGCCAGAAATTCCTTATAAGGGGTGAGCAGACGAACCTGACGCCGCGCATCCTGAACTGCTATGTTTAAGAAATACTGGTTATTAAATTCGCTGACTGTATCAAGTTGATTCCATTGCGTTTGATTCGCATGGCGAGCGAAAAATGTTATCTCGCTATTCCGTGACAACCATTCGGCTTTCTGATGGGCAGGGGAACGTGCGTTTTTCCATATTCCCCAGGTCTTCTCTAACTGCTCTGATACGTTTGCACGTTGTTCAATAAGAGAATCCAACTCTTCATTAGATAGTGAAATGGGCGTGTCAAGTTTATTCCGGTACTCTTCAAGCATTTTTTAAGCAACTGATTGGTTTGGTCAAAGTGACTGGTTATATACTGAGGTACACCCGGGTCGGAAGCGGGTCTGGCGGCAGCAAGGGCTGTGTTTGTTTTCTCCGCCAGAGCACTGATGATTGCTTCGGCGCCTGTATAAATCTGCTCCATCTTCACCTCCATTTACCGTATTATTATACCGTTTTGCACGGAATTGGCAAGTGAAGATTCCGTGACAATTCAGCGAGAAGCGCTGGTATAGCTGATTGAGTTTGTGCTTACACACAAACTCTACGCCGCATGAGCATCCACCTGTGGGATGCTCATCCTCATAAGACACAGCATCCCACAGGTGGATGCTGTGAGGCGGCGCGCCCGCAGTCGCGGGCGATAGCCGATGTGATTGATGTGCAGTCACACAAGTAAATCGGCTATATTATTCCTCCTGTGAGAGCCAGTAGGAAACAAAACCGTCGGCGATGGAATCCTGCTTTTGCGCATCCTCACCGTTCGCCGGGCCGGATTTTTTCGGCTCGCCGGTGACGCCGAGCCGCCGGAGCATGGCTTTCAACTCCTCATGATCGCGCAGGCCGAGTCGCCGCATCGCCTGTTCGCCCGAGAGCAGGCCGCGTATATAGGCGTCCAGTATGCGCTTTTGCACCCGGCTCAACTGCCGGTTGGTGAGTAGTTTCGTTGTGGTTGCTCGTGCCATTTCCATCATCCTTAAATTTTTTTGGCGTATATCCGTTTTTTTCCTCTTCCGGATTAAAATCCGCCAGCGTTATATTTACTAATATAAAGAATTCTTAATTTCCAGAAAAATTTTATACAATTTTAAGGAGGTTTCATGGCCACCACTCCGCATTTGGGAATATCACTGGTTGAACAGTCTCAGGCTCAGAAGGAAGTCACGGTCAATGAGGCATTGAAATTCCTCGATTCCATCCTTAATACCGGGGCGATCGACAAGGATATCGCTACTCCCCCCGGTTCACCCTCGGAAGGGGATATTTATATCGTGGCCGCATCGGCTACCGGCGACTGGGCTGGGAAAGACCTGCACATTGCCTGTTTTGACCAGATTTGGCGTTTTATCGCTCCCAATGAGGGGCTAACCATTTGGGTAAACGATGAAAATTTGTTATACGCCTACGATGGAGCGGCGTGGAGTCCGGTTGCCGCCGCCGCCCCGTCCGAAGCGATTTCCATTCTACCCCCTGCGATGTTTCCCTCTTCAAGCAATGGTTGCGCCGCCGCGGCGGTGACGGCCATTGGAGCGGGCCAGCCCGATATCGTCACCCTCGATTTTGACCCGGCCACGCAGGAATACGCCGAATTTGCCCTGCCGATGCGCCCATCGTGGAATGAGGGAACGATTACCGCCCGGTTTTTATGGAGTCATCCCGCCGCCGCCACGAATTTCGGGGTAGTCTGGACACTACAGGCCAGCGCCTTCGGGGATGGCGACAGTCTGGCCGTCTCCTACGCTACGACCTCCAATCAACTCGATACCGGCGGCGTGGCCGATACGCTCTATTTCTCGCCGGTGACCGGGGCCATCACCATCGCCAACAGCCCGGCACAGGGCGATATGGTGTATTTCCGGGTCTCCCGGGTGGCGACGCATGTCAATGATACGCTGGCCGTCGATGCCCGCCTGCACGCGGTACAGTTGTTCATCACGAGGAATTCCCCCACCGATGCCTGATAAAGAAGATATGGAGTTACCCCGGCTCGAATTCAAGGGGTTGAGCAGTGAGGCAGTGCGCTTGTTGGTGCGCGATGCCGTGCAGGAAACGCTCTTGGGGTTGGGGTTCGATATGCGCCATCCGGGAGCGTTGCAGGCTGACATGTATTACCTGCGCCGCCTGCGCAAAGCCGGAGAGGATGCCCGCAGCATCGTGCGCCGCTCGGTGCTGACGCTGATGCTCTCCGCTATCCTCTATCTGCTCTGGAATGCGCTGGTTGAGTATGTGCGAGGGTAGGGGGCAAGAAGTACCAAGTAACAAAGGAAAAAAAGATGATTACACTTCTCAGCGCCCTGTTGGGTTTTTTTGGCGCGATGACGCCGGATATTTTGGGATTGCTGCGCGACCGCGCTGATCGCAGGCACGAACTGGCGATTCTGGCGCTCCAGATAAAACAGCAGGAGGCGGGGCATAGCCAGCGGCTTGAAGAAATCCGTATCGCCGCGCAGGCGAAGGAAATGACCGCCATTTATAAAACCTATCACAGTGGCGTGCGTTGGGTGGATGCACTCAATGCCACGGTGCGCCCGGTGCTGGCTTACGCGTTTTTTCTGCTCTATGCCGGGGTGAAATGGCATCAGTTCATGCTGATAGACGGCTCGTTGCCGTGGGCCGTGCCGAGCCTGTGGCAGGAAGAGGATCAGGCTATTTTCGCCGGAATCATCAGCTTTTATTTCGGGCAGCGCTCCTTCGCCAAGGCGAAAAAATAACCCGTGCCGCGCCATATAACACCTGCCGGGCTGGCATTAATCAAGCGCTTCGAGGGATTTGAAGCGATGCCTTACCGCTGCCCGG
The DNA here is from genome assembly GCA_021730835.1 of Alphaproteobacteria bacterium. GTDB lineage: Bacteria > Pseudomonadota > Alphaproteobacteria > Rickettsiales > UBA998 > JAKFYP01. Next base: position 4,808 of record JAKFYP010000017.1, on the reverse strand, counting down.
CAGGTTACGACACGATTGGCTACGGGCATGTGATTCGGGTGGGTGAGGATTTCTCCGGCGGCATAGATCAACCGGCGGCATTGCGCCTGCTATCTCTGGATGTACAAGCGGCGGAGCAGGCAGTATCCCAGATGATTTATGTTCATTTGACCGATGGCCAGTACGATGCTTTAGTCAGCTTCACATATAACCTTGGCGCAGGAGCGCTCCAGCGCTCCACCTTGCGCCGCAAAATCAATCGCGGAGAGAGGGACGATGCAGCGACGGAGTTTGGTAAATGGGTGTATGCCGGAGGAAGAATGCTTCCCGGCCTGATCGCAAGAAGACGTGCGGAGCAAGAGGTGTTTATCGGCGCACAGAAAGTTACCCTTTGAATTTATAGTATGTTTTGAAAAGCGAGTGAGTTCCTTTTAGATAAATGCACGCTTAAATAGTAAATAAATTATTTACATTCCACCAAAAATAATTGAATTTTTTAGTTGATCTTTTAATTAACTTTTGCTACAAACGCCGCTCCTTAATATTTATTAATTTCATTTTACAGGAGGAAATCATGCTACGTGTTGTTGATATTGATCTGGTGAGTTCGGATGTAAACGGAGAGGAAGGAAGCGCTCCTTCATTCGTTCCCGGCTTTGCATCAGGTAGCGATTTTGTTGTCTTTAATACCGACACACCTAACTTCGTGGATGGCGATACAAACGGGTTGCGGGATGTATTTCTCAAGAATTTTGTAACCGGTGAAATTTCGATCGTATCGGTGGGTTCTGCCGGAGAGCAGGGAAACTTCACGAGTTTAACGGCACTGAAAAATTTTGTCAGCGATGACGGTGAATGGGTGGTATTTAATACCCGGTCAACGACACTGGGTCCAAACGACACGAATAGTTTTTCAGATATCTATCTGAAGAACACCCAAACAGGGGTATTGACACTGGTAAGTCATGATCTGGCGGGCAATAGCGGTAACGGCGAAACCGAGAATGCGCAACTATTCGCCGATGGCAGCAAACTGGTATTCAATAGTCTGGCATCGAATCTGGTGGCGGGAGATACCAACAACGCCAATGACGTTTTTCTCCATGACGTGGCGACCGGCCTCAACACCCGGATCAGTACGACACAGCTTGGCGTTGCCGGTAACGGCTTTTCTATACAGCCGATATTTTCTGCCGATGGGAACAAAGTGCTCTTTTCCAGCACCTCGAATAATTTCTATGCCGGGGATACTAACAACAGGGCCGACTTGTTTGTCAAGAACCTGCTGACCGGCGAGTTGACGACAGTCAGTGTACGAGCCGATGGCGTGATTGGTAATGAAGGTTCATTCAGAGGCAATTTTTCACCGGATGGAACAAAGGTGGTTTTTGAAAGTTCCGCGAATAATTTTGTGGCAGGTGACATTGGTATTAGCTCTGATTTGTTTATCAAGGATCTGGTTACCGGTGCTTTAACGCTGGTGAGCAGCGCATCGAATGGGACGAAGGGAAATATTTCATCCCAGAGCGGACAATTTTCGCCGAATGGAAATTATATTCTCTTCGAGAGTTCCGCCAGCAATCTGATTGCAGGAGATACGAATTTCAGGGAAGATCTTTTTCTGAAAAACATTGCGACGGGCGAGACAACGCTTGTCAGCCAGACGCAGGCCGGAGTGGTGGGGAATGCGGGTAGCCGTAGCGGAAGTTTCTCGGTGGACGGTACAAAAATCATCTTTGAATCGCAGGCAACGAATTTTGCCGCAGGCAGCACGAACGGAGCTACCAACATATTTATCAAAGACCTGATAACCGGGGAGCTTACACTGGTTACGCAAGGGCTGGACGGATTGCCCATCAATGGAATTTCGGGCTTTGCTTCTTTTCATGCGGATGGTGATCGTGTGGTTTTCTACAGTACGGCTAATAATCTGGCGGATGGGGATACGAATGCCGCGCAGGATATTTTCGTTGCCACGCTGGCGGAGGATATGACAATCAGCGGCGGCGATGACGCTGATTCGCTCGATGGCGGGGCGGCTTGGGATAGCATCAACGGGTTTAAAGGCAATGATACGATCAACGGTCATGGCGGCAACGACGAGTTGACCGGCTGGACGGGCAACGATGAACTCAACGGCGGGGCAGGGAATGACAGCCTGCTTGGCGGTTCCGGTGACGATACCATGCATGGCGGCGAGGGTGATGATTACCTCAGCGGCTATCACGGTAGTGACTGGCTGTTCGGCGATGCAGGGAATGACAAGCTGATCGGCGGCGATGATGCCGATCATATCAACGGCGGGCTGGGCCGCGATACGATGACGGGCAATGCCGGTGAGGATACGTTTGTCTTCGACGATGCGAGTGCAAGTGTATTTAATAACGCGGATCGTATTCAGGATTTCGAGGTGGGTATTGATAAACTCGATGTGTCCGCGCTGGGCTATACCAATGTGGTGCTTTCCGGGGCGCAGGAAGGCGAATTGCGTCTGGCCTACAGCGCTTCATCCGATCGTACCTATGTCCGCGATGATTACTCCGATTTTGAGTTTTTTCTTGAGCATGGTGATTATCGTAATACCCTGACGGTGGATGATTTTATCTTTGCCGCTCCCGATCTGGCATAAAAATAGTCTCATAGTCTCTCGGTATTATAATCCCCGCCACCGTACGGTGGCGGGGATTTCTTCATTGATTATTATATTGAGACCATTGCATCATCCCCCTCCCGCTTGCGGGAGGGGGTTAGGGGGAGGGCATCAAAAATAAAAATCATTCTATACAGCAGGATGATTTTTAACGCTCCCCTCCCAACCTCCCCCCGCCAGCATCCATGAAATGGGATGCTGGCAACAATAAGATACAGCATCCATGAAATGGGATGCTGGCAACAATAAGATACAGCATCCATGAAATGAGATGCTGGCCTTGTATGGACACAGCACCCCGCAGGCGGGTGCTCCAAGGGGGGAGTGGTAACCCGCTGTTTTTTTCGCAAAGCAACAAATAAGAGGCAAGCGGTGAATTGTGGGTAATCAGGTTGTCTTTTGTCGTTGTTTTTCCCCAAAAGAAAAATAAAGTCGGTTACGCCGCATAAGCGGCGGGTTTGTGGTCGCAAGCCTGACGCACAACTAAAGGGCATCTCTAAAAACTCGTCATTGCGACCCTGAGCTTGAGCGTAGCGAATGGGAAGCAATCCGGTCAGAATAAGTTTTTGTCTTCGCTGGATTGCTTCATCGCTAATACTCCTCGCAATAACGAAAAACCGAGTTTACAAAGATGCCCTAAAGCAAAAACGCTCTAATTTGCTACCGCCTCAGGCTCTTTGTCGGAGGCGGCATGCTTTGTTGCATTGCCCCGCACTCTTTATTCCTGCCGAAACAGGATGGGCCTGAAGGCGTCAAGATGCTCCAGCACCTTGCCGGTTCCCCGTGCCACGCAGGTCAGCGGGTCGTCGGCGACAAACACCGGCAGGCCCGTGCCGCTCGATAACACCAGATCAAGATGGCGCAGCATCGCGCCGCCGCCGGTCATCACAATTCCCTTATCCACGATATCCGAGGCCAGCTCCGGCGGGGTGGATTCCAGCGCCACGCGCACCGCTTCCAGAATCTGATGCACCGGGTCGCCCAAAGCCTCGGCCATCTGCAACTCGGAGACCGACACCTCCTTGGGTACGCCGGAAGTCAGGTCGCGGCCTTTGACTTCCATCGTCCGCCCCTCAGTGCCATCCAGCGGCGGGCAGGCGACGCCCAGTTCTTTTTTGATTTTCTCAGCGGTTGCTTCTCCGATCAGCAGGTTGAAATAGCGCCGCATGTAGTTGATGATCGCCTCATCCATCTTGTCACCGCCGATACGCGCCGAGCGGGCATAGACCACTCCGCCCAGCGATAATACCGCCACTTCGGTCGTCCCGCCGCCAATATCCACGATCATCGAGCCGGTCGGTTCGGCCACAGGCAGCCCGGCCCCGATGGCGGCGGCAACCGGTTCCTCGATCAGGTAGACTTCCCGCGCCCCGGCATTTTCCGCCGATTCCTGAATGGCGCGGCGTTCCACCGGCGTCGAGCCGGAAGGCACGCAGATGACGATCAGCGGGCCGGAGAAGGTGCGGCGCGGCATGGCGCGTCCGATAAAATGCTTAATCATCTCCTCGGCAACGCGGAAGTCGGCGATCACTCCGTCTTTCATCGGACGCATTGCCTCGATCTTCTCGGGTGTGCGACCCAGCATCTGCTTGGCCTCATCGCCGAACGCATAGGGGATGGCGACACCGTTTTCGGTTTTCATGGCGACGACGGATGGCTCATCGAGCACGATGCCTTTTTCAGGGATATATATCAAGGTATTAGCCGTTCCCAGATCAATGGCCATGTTAACCGGCTTGAAGCCGAAGATTGTATCGAGCAGACTCATACCGCACCTGTTGCGTGTGACTGATCACGCTATCCTATCCGTGGAATATTTACAAATGACTAAGAAGCGACGGTTCAATCCGCACGCGCATGCATGAGGATGGTGACTATTTTGCACAAGGACACCGGGTTTTGTGAGACCATTGCATCATCCCCCCTCCCCGCTTGCGGGAGGGGGTTGGGGGGGAGGGCATCAAAAATAAAAATCATTTCGAGACCATTGCATCACACGTCATTGCGAGCGCAGCGAAGCAATCCAGAGAAAACAATATGTTGATATATGCTGGAACTTCTCCCGGGGCGGCAGGCGTATATGTATAGTATGCTTCAGGCTTGGTGGAGCAGGAGGCAAGCAGTATCAGGAAAATTGCAAACCAGTTTTTCATGTCATGACTCCGAGGGGTTTTTTCTT
>JAKFYP010000007.1 GCA_021730835.1 Alphaproteobacteria bacterium | reverse complement strand
GCCCATACCGTCACGGATAAAAGGATAGCGTATGCCGCGCAACAGATCCCGAAAACCATCGGGAAGCCATTTCGGGGCGCTGTAGGTCAGGGTGAAAAACTGAATGGGGTTGCCTCCCTCATAGATACGGCGATCCCCCAGATGTCGCTCAATGGCCTGCGACTTGAAATTGAGGGATTCTATCGCCTTCTGGCCGAACGTATTGCCGTCGTCAATTGTCAGTACGCCGGGGAAGAAAAACACGGTGGGCCGCTCGAGATCCGCCGCGCCCTGCTTTTTTGGATCGTATGGCTTGATATCGGTGTAGCCCTCCCGATCAGGACACCGCTGATAAAATCGCATGAAGCCGCCGATTTTTTTTGAGATATATTGTTTTGCCTGTTCATACAGGATATGCTGGCTGTTAAACAACGATGATTTAATTGTTTCTCGCATTTTTATGGTGAAAATCCCCGTTAAAACCCCACTGGTCGAGATTGATGGCGACGAAATGGCCCGCATCATGTGGGGCTGGATTCGTGAAACACTGATTTTTCCTTATCTGGACATCAGGTTGAAATATTACGACCTTTCCGTCACCGAGCGTGACCGTACTCAGGACGCGGTGACAGTCGATGCCGCCAACGCCATCAAACAATACGGGGTGGGGGTCAAATGCGCGACCATCACCCCCGATGAGGCGCGGGTAAAAGAGTTTAGCTTAAAGAAAATGTGGAAATCGCCTAACGGGACGATCCGCAACATTCTGGACGGGACGATTTTCCGTTCACCGATCGTCATCTCCAACATCCCGCGCTACGTCACCTCATGGCAAAAACCCATCGTCGTGGGCCGCCATGCGTTCGGCGACCAATACCGGGCAACCGATCTGGCGATTGACGGCAAAGGCACGCTGAAGCTGATTTTCACGCCTGAGAACGGCACGCCTCAGGAATACACCGTATTCGACTTCCCCGGCGGCGGCGTGGCAATGGCCATGTTCAACCTCGACGCCTCCATTGAAGGCTTTGCCCGCGCCTGCTTTAATTACGCACTGAGCCAAAGCCTGCCGGTTTATCTTTCAACCAAAAACACCATTCTCAAAGCCTATGACGGGCGGTTTAAGGATATTTTCCATCGCGTCTACGAAGCGGAGTTTAAGTCTTCGGGCCTGCATTACGAGCACCGGCTGATTGATGACCTCGTGGCCTATGCCATCAAATCGGAGGGCGGATTTGTCTGGGCATGCAAAAATTACGACGGTGACGTGCAATCCGATCTCGTGGCGCAGGGATTCGGCTCACTCGGGCTGATGACATCCGTGCTCCTCACCCCTGACGGCAATACGGTGGAGACCGAGGCGGCACACGGCACGGTAACCCGCCATTTTCGCCAGTATCAGCAGGGCAGGGAAACCTCGACCAACCCCATCGCCTCGATTTTCGCCTGGACGGGGGCGCTGCGTTACCGTGCCCGGTTCGATGACAACGCGGCACTTGAGGAATTTGCATCGACGCTGGAAGCCGCCTGCATCGCGGCGGTTGAGGCAGGCTATATGACCAAAGACCTCGCCTTGCTGGTGGGCAAAGATCAGGCCCATTTGAGCACGCAGGCTTTTCTTAAAGCGGTTGAGGGCGAGCTAAAAAAATCATTGAAATAACTCCTCTTCTTATTTTTCTTTGACATACGGCCCGAAGTTTTTATGCTTTGGTCATGCTTTCTCCCCGGCGAAGATTAGCCTCTTTTTTCCTGCTGGCGTTCCTGCTGCACGCCGTTTTACCGTTTTTTGCACTCTACCAGCTACCGCAAACCGGAGGCCCGGCGCAGGCAAGCTCTGTCTTCGGCGATAAAATCCTTATCTGTACCGCCGAGGGATTTCAGTGGGTTGCATGGGAAGACCTGCAAAGCGGCAAGGTCAGGCCCGAGCCGCATCCCGACTATAAATGTCCGCTTTGTTATCTTGCGGCGCATGGCAGCAAAAGCCTTGTTCCCGCCACAGACGCGCAAGCCGTAGCGTATGCGCAGGCGCAGTTTGCTTATTATTCCCCCCCGGATTCACGCACGCCGGATAAGGGCATCGCTTACCAGCATGCTATCCGCGCTCCTCCTCCTTCTTTCTCCGGTTAGCCCTTATACCGGTTCGTATAGCCGGAGCATTGTCAGTGCACCGCTTTTGTGGTGCGCGCTCTGTAACATACGAGCGCTGCTTATCGTGTTCCCAATTATTTTCCATACAGAAAATAATTGGGTTACGCCGCACAAGCGGCGGACAGGCGGTCGCCAGTCTGTCATTCCAAATATGGGAAATCCTTATGTGGAATGACAATATTTAATTTTCTCATTGAAGGATGTTCCTCATGTTAAAACCTGTTTTTGCGGGCGTATGCACGCTCGCTGCTTTTTGTTTATTTACCCCTCCGGCGATGGCCGATGGCGTAAAGCAACCCAACGCTCACGCACCGATTGGTGTCATGGGCGACCATTTGCACCGGCAGGGCGAATGGATGCTTTCCTATAAGTTCCGCCGCACGGCGACCTCCGGCCTGCGTGACGGTGACAGCCGGGTCAGCAATGCCAGCGTACTGGAGACCTATGGCGAAGTGCCCGCCGAAATGGAGATGAACATGCACATGTTCGAGCTGATGTACGGCGTCACCGACGACCTGACGCTGATGGTCATGCCGCAATATATGGAGATGGATATGCTCCATGCCTCGCACGGCCATCACGGCTCCCATACGCATGAAATCGAAGGATTCGGCGATACGGAGGTCACCGGGCTTTATGCGCTCTGGCGGCAAGAGCATCACCGGGGGCATCTGAATCTGGGACTCAGCCTGCCGACCGGCTCAACCGATGAAACCTTCACCAACCATCATGGCAGCGTGCTGCGCCTGCCTTATAATATGCAACTCGGCAGTGGGACGTATGACCCGATCATCGGGTTGACGGTGACCGGGGAATCCGGTGATTATGGCTGGGGTGCGCAAACGCTCAATTATATTCGCCTCGGCAAAAACAATGAGGGCTACCGGCAGGGCAACAAATACACGCTCAGCGGTTGGGTTGCCCGTAACATGACGGAATTCCTCAGCGTTTCCTTCCGGCTGGAAGGCGAGGCGTGGGACGACGTGCACGGGCGCGACAGCGGCCTGCCGCTCACGGCGATTGCCGGAGCGGATCCCGACGAACAGGCGGGCGAGCGCCTGCTGGCGCATGTCGGGCTGAATTTACTGGCCAAAGATGGCCCGCTGGCGGGGCATCGGCTGGCTGCCGAATTTGGTGTGCCGGTCTATGAACGTTTTGACGGGCCGCAACCTGATACCGATTACCGGCTGACGCTGGGCTGGCAATGGGCGTTTTAATCTCTTTAGGTTCAATGCCCCGATGTGGGGCATACGGAAACCCCTCCCCCTTATGGTTGTAAGGGGGAGGGGATACCTGCTCTTTGTAATATTCTTATGAACTAGGCAAATTTTTCTGCAACTGTCACATTTGCAATTTTATTTTTAAACCAATCGGATATGCGCTCCATCCCCTCGGAAATCATCGGGCAATACTGTCGCAGGAAGGTATCTTTCAATATGGTATGCCCGTATTGCTCAACCGCCCGCAGGGCGGCGGCTCCATCGAAATGCACATAGGCCAGCCGCGCCGCCAGATACTCCGGCGGCATGCCAAAAGCGCTGGCAGGCAGCAGCGCTACGCCGGTCTCCTCCAGCAAAGACGCGCATAATGCCTCCGAGGTGTGTATGTGCCTTTCCAGCAACGCCTCTTGCGCCGGGGAGAAGTCCACCAGCAGATAAAATGCCGCCTCCGGCTTGTGGATACGGCAACCCGCCTCACTGAGTAAAGCGTGGCATGCCTGCCCGATCGTGCTGAGTATGGCGCGCTGATGTGTGAGATAATCCACAGCGGTGTTGCGGTAAGCGGCGGTAGCCGCCAGTTGCACCGGCGTCGAAGCCGCCGTGTAGGTTTCCGAAGCGATGCCGAGTAGCGGTTGTTTCAGCCATGCCATTGCTGCGGGCAACAACGCCACTCCAAGCCGCCAGCCCCCTGCCCCGGCCCATTTGGAAAGCCCGGTCGTCACGATGGTCTGCTCCGGCAGCACGGAAGCCATCGAAACATGCCCGCCCTGATGGTGCAGCATGCCGTAAATTTCATCAGCAATCACCGTTACACGGTATTTTTTCAGCACCTTCGCTAGCTCTTGCAATGCTTTGCGGCTATAGGCCAGCCCATCGGGGTTACCAGGATTGTTGAGGATCAGAATCGCCGGTTTTTGCTTATTCTTGCGGGATGCCAATGCGGATTCCAACGCCTGCGGTGTGATATGCCAGCGCGTCTTAAAGCTCGACGGGATGGAAATGATTTCATGCCCGAGTAATTTCGCCTGCGGGCCATAGGACACCCAGGCAGGCTCGCAAATCAGGATATCCGCTTGGCGAAATGCCATCATGATACTGAAAATCAATATTTTTGATCCGGGTGCGATGAAGATGTTGTCCGGCAAAATGGAAAGCCCATCGTGAATGTTATGGAAAATTGCTACGGATTCGCGTAATTCAGGTATTCCCTGTACCGGGGTATATTCCTTACGTCCGGCATGCGTCTTCAGCGCTTCGATTGCAACGGACGGCGGCGGAAAGGGCGATTCACCGAATCCGAATTTAAAGACATGCTTCCCGGTGGCCTCAAGTGCCCGGGATTGCTCGTTGATCAGCAGAGTAGAAGAAGGCGTGACTTGACGAAGATAATCGCTATTCATCTGCTTTTATATATGAATCGGTTTGAAAAAAACCGCCAGTGCCGCTTCTTTAACTGCCTCGTTCAAAGTCGGATGCGCATGGCAGGTGCGGGCGATATCCTCCGACGACGCCCCGTATTCAAGCGCCAATACCGCCTCGGCAATCAGCGTTCCGGCATCCGGGCCGATGATATGCACCCCATACACTTTATCCGTTTCCTTATCGGCGAGGATTTTGACAAATCCATCCGTATCGCCCACGGCACGGCCTCTGCTATTGGCCATGAACGGAAATTTTCCGGCAATATAGGCAATTTTTTCCTCTTTGAGCTGTTCCTCGGTTTTGCCGACACTGGCCACTTCCGGCCAGGTATAGACAACTCCCGGAATCGCATCATAATTCACATGCCCGGCCTGCCCGGCCATGATCTCCACGGCGGCAATGCCTTCTTCCTCGGCTTTATGGGCCAGCATCGGCCCGGCAATCACGTCGCCAATCGCATATACCCCTTCAGCGGAGGCGCGAAAATGCTTATCCACCGGAATCCTTCCGCGCTCATCAAGCTTGATGCCAACCTTCTCCAGTCCAAGCCCTTCCGTATAGGGCTTGCGGCCAATTGAGACCAGCACCACATCGGCCTTGAGGCTCTCACCCTTACCGCCTTTGGCCGGTTCAACCGTCAGCGTCACGTCTTTATCCGTGGCTTTTGCTCCGGTCACTTTCGTACCCAGCCGGAAAGTAAAGCCCTGCTTTTCCAGTATTCGCTGGAACTGCTTGGCGACTTCCCCGTCCATACCCGGCGTGATACGATCAAGAAATTCCACTACTTCGACTTCCGCCCCGAGGCGCTGCCAAACCGAACCCATCTCCAGCCCGATATAGCCGCCGCCGATGACAATCAGCTTTTTCGGCACCTCGGCAAGACAAAGCGCACCCGTGGAAGAAACAATGCGTTTTTCATCTATCTTCACGCCGGGAAGCGGCATGACATCCGAGCCGGTGGCAATCAGGATGTTTTTCGTTTTATGACTGGTTTTACCAACCGTCACCTCGCCTTTGCCGGTAATCCTGCCTTCACCTTTAAGCCAGTCGATTTTGTTTTTCTTAAACAATCCCTCAATGCCTTTGGTCAGGCCGTCAACCACGCCGTCCTTGCGTTTGAGCATGGTCGCCAGATTCAGCGTCACTTTACCGGTTTTTATTCCGTGATCCGCCGCATGACGGGTGATTTCCGAGTAGCGCTCGGAGGATTCCAGCAGCGCCTTGGAGGGAATGCAGCCGACATTCAGGCATGTGCCACCCAGTGTCTCGCGTTTTTCGACGCAGGCGACTTTCATGCCGAGTTGCGCCGCCTTAATCGCCGCCACATACCCGCCCGGCCCCGCGCCAATAACGATCAGATCATAGGAATTATTCATAATATCTCCTTTTTATTTCACCAGCATATGCGGAAAATTAGGACGATCCGGCGGGACAATCAATTTTTCTTCTTTGGGCGAAATAATCACATCCATACCTTGCATGGGGATTGCTCCTAATAATACCTGATTTCCCATGACCAGCGCATCGCAACTGGTCGTGCGATTGGCAAATTTTACCCGCACGCCACCCACCACGCGTACCGTTCGCGTTGCGCCATCGGCTGTCGTGACAACCGCCTTGTCACGCTCCTCAAGCTGTAATTCAGCTTCCATCTCGGGAGGAATCACCAGCATGGTCGCTCCTGAATCAACTAACGCGTGAGCCGCCACGAATTCCAGATCCCTTCGCGCTTCATTGCCCAGCAGAATATCCGCGTAAACCAGCCCCATACGCTATAATTCCATCTCAAAAAACATCATCTTGTCCACCGGGTAGGAATTGTAAGGCGGGCATTCCTGAAAGCCAAGCGATTTATAAAGACGCTGCGGGCCGGGCTGGTTGCGAAAAGTATCAAGCAGCAGGCGACAATAGCCAATGCGCCGCGCCTGTGCCATCGCATGCAGTATCAGCTTTTTTCCCAGTCCCTGTCCCTGATGTGCTTTGGGCACATACAGGCGCCGCAACTCACCCGTATTGCCATTCAGCCGATTCAGAGCGATTGTGCCAAGCGCTACCTTTTTCTCCGGCTGTGTTGCCAGATAAATGCCACCGTCTTCCGGCGGATAATGTTTCGCCAGCGCCGCCAGTTCCGGCTCTATTGTCTCGCCGCCCAGATCATAGCAGTCAATGTCACGTAGATAATCACCGTAGCCGCGCCATAATTGCGCAATTACCTGAAAGTCATCCTCAGAATCGGCAGCGCCTGTGCGCACATCCATCTCAAAGCCCCAAAAGCAGCCTTCTCGGATCTTCGACCGCTTCCTTGACGCGCTTGAGGAAGGTGACCGATTCGCGCCCGTCAATGATGCGGTGATCGTAAGACAGCGCGATATACATCATGGGACGGATAACGACCTGCCCGCCTTTGGCTACCGGGCGCTCCTCGGTGCGGTGCATGCCTAAAATCCCCGATTGCGGCGGGTTGATGATCGGCGTGGACATCAGCGAGCCGTAAACACCGCCGTTGGAGACCGTAAACGTTCCCCCCGAGAGATCGGACATGGAAAGCTTGCCGTCGCGGGCCAGCTCGGCCTTATGCCCGATATCAGCCTCAATCTCGGCGAGCGATTTACGGTCGCAATCGCGGATAACCGGCACAACCAGCCCCTGTTCCGTGCCGACTGCCACGCCAATATCATAATAATTCTTGTAGATAATCTCATCGCCGTCAATCTGGGCGTTGACTTCAGGAATTTCCTTTAGCGCCGCCACCGCTGCCTTGACAAAGAAGCCCATGAAGCCAAGCTTCACGCCGTGACGCTTCTCGAAGGCATCCTTGTATTCGTTACGCAACGCCAGCAGATTGGTCATGTCGATGTCATTGAAAGTCGTCAGGATTGCCGCTGTCTGTTGCGATTCTTTCAGTCTGCGGGCAATCGCCTGCCGCAGCTTGGTCATTTTGACACGCTTCTCTCGCGGGCCTTGCGCGGGGGCGGCGCTCATCCCGTCACCCAGCGCGCCCAGCACGTCCCCTTTAGTCAGGCGTCCGTCTTTACCGCTGCCCTGAATATTCCCGGCGCTGACTTGCGGATTTTCCGCCAGCAATTTCTGCACCGACGGGGGGTTCTGTTTGCCGCCGCCGGAAGATTTTTTCTCCTCCTGCTTTGGCGCGGGCTTCTCCTCTTTTTGGGATTGTTCTTTTTTCGGCTCGTCCTTTTTAGCCGATACCTTTCCCGCCACGCCTTCCTTGATTTTGCCCAAAAGCGCGCCGACTTCGACTGACTCACCTTCTTTCACCGCGATGCTCTCAAGCGCACCGGAAGCCGGGGCGTTGACTTCGAGCGTCACCTTGTCGGTCTCAAGCTCAACCAGCGGCTCATCCTGCGCCACCGCGTCACCGACCGATTTGAACCATTTGGCGACAACCGCCTCACTGACTGACTCACCGAGGGTAGGAACCTTGATTTCCGTGCTCATGCGCTGCTCCTGATGCTTCTGGGGAATTTCATTTTATAGAGGAAAATGTCATCCAGATAAACAGAACTTTGTCAGGAGCTAAAAAAGCGAATTAAAAACCGCTCGCTGTGGTATTCTTTGCGAAAGAATCCATGATTTATAGCCGATTTACTTGTGTGACTGCACATCAATCAAATCGGCTATCGCCCCACTACTGTCCGGTTAAGTATCGAATAGATTCAATTGTTTAGCAAGTTCGATGTTTTGGTTTTGCGGGTCATCGTTGTAGAGGGCGCAGGAAAGCTCGATTTTTTCGAACGAGTGGACGGACAAAAT
>JAKFYP010000112.1 GCA_021730835.1 Alphaproteobacteria bacterium | reverse complement strand
CAACCGCTTCCCTACATGAATGTCAACCGGATGTGCCATTTTCTCTCCTGTGATCTGCCTGATGTTGCAATATGGAACGGCTGGCGCTGGGCAGACAAAGCTGCGACCCACCTTCGATTAATGTGTGTAAACCACGAGGTTAGAAATGTCACGCACTTTGTTAATTCTTTTATCCTGTCGGATAGCACAATCAACGAGCGTGTTTTATAATGCAACACCTCCTAGCTTGCAACCGCACGATTGAAAATACTGTATAATCCACCGAAAAAAATCAGCAGCAACACCAGTATGTCACCAAATCGGTCATAAAATGTCGGGGATGACAAAGGTAACGGGAGTGGCGAATCGAGCACACCTGTTGTTCCTAAAGGGAGTTGTTGCAAAATGCGACCATAAGGGTCGATAACGGCGCTGATGCCGGTATTGGCCGCACGAAAAAGAGGCACGCCATGCTCTACGGCGCGCATACGGCTCATCTGGAGATGCTGATATGGCCCGGTACTGTCGCCGAACCATCCGTCATTCGTGATATTGACCAGCCATGCCGGATAAGTACGGCGGCTGAGTCGCGGAAAAATGGCTTCGTAGCAGATCAGGGGCCGCACCAACGAGAGTTTTGGCAACAAAAACACAGCGCTGCCAGACCCACGGGAGAAATCCATTGTTCCCGGTGTAATTTTATCCAGCGGCAACCAGTTCCGAAACGGAACAAACTCACCGAACGGAACCAGTTTGCGTTTATCATAGGTCATCACAACGCGGGCAAATTCATCGAGCGCCCGCATGCTGTTATAAATGCGCCGCACCTTTCCCGTATCGTCCCTCATCAACCGCGTCACCCCGGTCAGCAGCAGCCCGCCACGCGGCACGGCCTGCGTCAGTTCACGCGCCGCCGGATCGCCGCTGCCAAACGGAAAAGGCATGGCGCTTTCCGGCCAGATCACATGGGTGACGGCATCGAATCCCGCCGATCGGGTCATGGCGATATGGGTGCGCATCGCCTCACGCATATGCGCTGGATCCCATTTCAACTTCTGCCTGATATTGGCCTGCACCATACGGATGCGTACATCGGGCATTTCCTCCGGCCTTGGCATCATCAGCCGGTATTGGCCGTATGCCGAAATACCGAGCAAAACCATAGCCAGCAGCAACACGCCTTCGCGGCGATGCACCTGCGTGCGCTCCGTTGAGAACATGGCGGGTGCAGCACCGAGCAATGCGGTGAGAAAACTCAGGCCGAAAATACCGGCCAGCGCCGCCCCCTGCATCATGCTCAGCGAAAACGTCCAGACATATCCCGCGAGGTTCCACGGGAAGCCGGTCAGGACGTATCCGCGCAGGCATTCGGCGCATACCCATAAGATGGCGAACAGCACGACGCCGGGGAATCCCCTGACCTCACGCCAGCGATATAACCCGATTGCAACCAGCCCGGTGAAAACGCCAAGCCCGGCGCTGATTCCCGGCACGGCCAGCGGCACGAGCCAGCCGAATTGCCCGGCATCGACCAGCAGGGCGTTGGATATCCAGTATGTGCCGGTTGAGAAATGCCCCATACCGAACCACCAGCCGTCGAAAAATGCGCGCCGCGTATTGTCGGCGCCGGTAGCCAGCCAGATAAGCCCGGTAAAAGCCACAAACAAAAACGGCAGGAAATAAAGCGGCGGCAGAGAGAGGGTCAGCGAAACACCGAGCAGAAGGCAAACCGTATTGCGCCACCAGCCGGTCAAATCGCGGCACTGGGCGGCGAGCGAAGGCAGCATGGCGGTCGGGCGATTGCGAGTCATGGCTTACCATGCCATAACGCCGCTTCAGTGTCATCCACCAACCGCCGGAGCATGGGGAGCGAGAACACCTTCGCGAAAACGCAAACGGATACGCTTGATGCGGCGCGGGTCGGCATCGAGAATTTCCAGCCTGCCAAAGGGTTCGATATCGACCACCTCGCCGCGCACCGGCACGCGGCCCAGCCGGAAAAACACATAACCGCCAAGCGTGTCTATGTCTTCGTCCTCAATGCCGGTGCATATCTCCCTGCCCAGCATACGATGCAATTCCTCAATGCGAATACGCGCCAGCGCCTCGAAGGTCAGCGCGCCGGTGCGGCGCACTTCATGCGCAACATCGTCGGTATCGTGCTCGTCCTGAATCTCCCCGACAATCTCCTCAAATAAATCTTCCATCGTTACCAGCCCGTCCGTGCCGCCATATTCATCGACCACGATGGCCATATGGTCGCCGGAGAGACGCATCTGCATCAACAGATCAATAATACGCATGGCGGGAGAGACAAACATCACCTCGCGCAAGACCTTATCCATATCGAACGGCTCATCGCCGCTTAGGGCCGGAACCATATCCTTGAGATGAATAAAACCCTTCAGCTTATCGAGCGTCCCCTGACAGACCGGCATGCGCGTATGGCGCTGTTCAAGAATCACCGATTTCAGCTCGGTCAGGGTAATCTCGTAATCCACCGCGATAATATCGGCTCGCGGGATCATCACATCGGAGACGGCAATCTCCCCGGCGGCCAGCATATTACGCAACATCAGCTTCTCGCCGGTGGAAAGCGGAGCCTCTCCATCCTCCTCATGCTTCTGGATGACTTCCTCCAGTTCATCCTTGAGGTTGGAATCGTGACTGCGCAGCCTCAGCAGCGCCGCAATACGCCGGATCAGCGGCACGGCGGTCTGCGATGGCTGGCTGCTCTGCGGCATCGCAATGATATGGGGCTGGCTATCGGACATATTCATATCAGGCTCCGGCTCGATTGCCGCCCGGCGCGCATGCTGACTCATACACCCTCCCGCTCTCGGTAGGGATCGGCAATCCCCCATTGCGCCAGTAGCGCCGCTTCTTTTGCCTCCATCATATCCGCCTCCTCCCCGGTTTCGTGATCAAAGCCCAGCAGGTGCATTGCCCCGTGCACCAGTAAATGCATCGCGTGATCGCGCACGGTTTTACCCTGCTCCCCGGCCTCGCGCTCAATCGTCTCCAGCGCCAGCACCACATCGCCTAATGCAACCGGCATGCCATCCGCTTCCGGCATCGTGTCATTCCACGCCTGAAAGGATAACACATTGGTTGGCTTATCTTTTTGACGGTATTGGCGGTTGAGTTCGCGGATACGGGCATCATTCGTCAGCACCACACAGGCCTCCCACGGCCCGGTCATATCCGCATGCGCCCGCACCACGCCTGCCACCGCCTGCGGGGCAATTCGCTCAATATCCGGAATCACGACCAGCCAGCGGGAATCCTCAAGGAGAATGTCCACCACCGGCCCGGGTTCGTCAGGTAAATCGTCAGCCATTTGTATTTACAGTATAACGCAGGATTTTTTCCTGCCTAGTGTTTTTTGTCTCCATTCCTTGTCAAGGCAGCCGGATTATACACTTCCTGTGGCAAAACATCCGGTTAATCATCTGAACTATAAATAATTTTTGTCTATCATCCTGTTTTTTTCCCGTAAGATAATTGGTGAAACTGCCAGTAATCACATCCGAAATCATACATCTTCGACGTTCAAAGAATACTCGCTTTTACCTGCCTTAAAGGGTAATAAAAGGCACTGTTGGTTTTAAATGGAGGAGAAAGATAATGGCACAGGCAGCAACAAAAGAAAAGCCCGCGCTGACGGTGGGTGACAAGGCTCCGGATTTCACGCTGGCGGCGGATGGCGGCGCGAGCGTATCGCTGGCGGCGCTGGCGGGAAAAACCGTGGTGCTGTATTTCTATCCCAAGGACGATACGCCGGGCTGCACGCAGGAATCAAAAGACTTTCGTGACCTCAAGCCACAGTTTGAAAAGGCGGGGGCAATTATTATCGGCATCTCCCGCGACCCGGTGATGTCGCATGACGCATTCAAGGAAAAATATTGCCTGCCCTTCGCGCTCGCATCCGACGAGGCGGGCGAGACCTGCGAGGCTTACGGAAGCTGGGTGGAGAAAAGCATGTACGGAAAAAAATACATGGGCATCGAGCGCTCAACGTTTCTGGTGGATGCCAGCGGCACGATCCGCCACATCTGGCGCAAGGTGAAGGTGGAGGGCCACGCGGCGGAAGTGCTGGATGCCGCCCGGACGCTTTAGCAGTCTGCGGAAAAACGTTTTTCAGCAAACCGTTAGGCCTATTTAAGTCCGATACGCCTTTGGCGAATCGCCGTTACCATAAAAGTAACTCCCGCATCGTCGGGCGTGGTTGTGCCGTAGAGGTTGCGGCGCAGGGCAGCGGCCAGTAGTGCATCATCTTTCATCGCGCTTTCATAAGCCTGCATACGGCCATAAAACGCATCGGCCATTTTTTTAACCCGCCTGCCGACGCCGGTATCGCCCACCCCGAGTTCGCGCACCGAACGATCCATATCCTCAAAAAATACTTCCACCAGTTCCCGCTGAAACGCATCGCTCGTGCCCTCGCGTTTGAGCCGCTCGAGTTCCAAAAATAGAAAAAGCAGGATCAGTTCAAACCGTCCGTCCAGCGTATCGGGCACACCCCCTTCGGTGTAAAAAACCGGCATGCGTGCACGTTCCACCACATCAAGGTAGAGACTATGGGCTTCCATGCGCTGTTTTGAGGGCAGGAAGCATCGTACCAGTTGCGCTAACACAGCGTTGGTATTAGCATGATGCGTAATGCGACGCAACGTACCACTCCTGATGCTTCTGATACTGGCGACGGCCTGCGTGCCGCCACGGGTGGATAATCGCGGCCATGTCGATAAGGCGAACAAGCTGGCTGCCATTCACCCCGGCGCGACTAACAAGCAGGAGGTGCTCAGCCTGCTGGGTTCGCCGTCCACCGCCTCCTCTTTCGGTGACGATGCGTGGTATTATATCTCCTCGCGCCGCGAGAGCGTGGCGTTTTTCAGGCCCGAAGTGGAGGAGCAGCATGTCACGCGCATCCAGTTCGACGCCTCAGGCGTGGTCAAAGAGGTGACGCGATTTGACGGCAAGGACAGCCGTGAACTGGCGCTGGCGGAAGACATCACCCCGACCGAGGGTCAGGAAATCGGCCTGTGGGAACAGTTGCTCGGCAATTTCGGGCGGTTTAACAAGCCCCGCGATCCGCTGGAACGGTAAGCGTAGATTTTCTTTTGAGATCGTCGGTTGAAACGAGCCTCTTATTGTCTTTTGAGACCATTGCATCACTCCCCCCCCCCGCTCACAGCACCCGCTTGCGGGGTGCTGTGTCCATACAAGGCGAGCATCCCACAGGTGGATGCTGTGAGGCGACAGGCTTGCGGTCGCAAGCCTGTCATTCCAGTTATTTTTGGAAATTGTTAAGCGGAATGACTATATTATTTCACCGGAAACGGCAGCTTGCGCTCCAGCCTGAGCTGGCGTCCGTGGATTTTGATATCGTATTTTGCGCCTTTGAGCTTCGCATCTTCCGAACGCTCATAATCATAGGACTCAAAATGCGTGCCGCAGGCGGCCAGCCATAAAACCGCCAACATAGATAAACCTGCCCCGGCAACGCGCTTCATATCCCCGCCAGCACTATTTTTTCACCAGCGGCTCCAGCGCCTTGTCGAAGTTCTTCATCACCGGGCTGCCTTCCATCTTCACACCGTTGATATAAAAGCTCGGCGTGGCATCCACTTTCATCACATCCGTCGCCTGCTGGCGAATTTTGAGGATTTTTTCCTCCAGTTGCTTATCGGCAATACAGGCATTGAATTCCTGCTCCCCTACCCCGCCGACCGCCGCGATTTTTTTGAGGCTATCCAGATGGCCGGTGGCAAAGGCCCATTTATCCTGCAACTCGAACAGGACTTTGTTGAACACATAATATTTCTCTTGCGGCACGCAATAGGTTAGTTGCGCCGCATTCAGGGCCGGTTCGTTGAGCGGAAAAGGCCGCAAGATCAGCCGCACCTTACCGGTTTTGATGTATTTTTCATCCAGTTTGGGAAATTCCTTCTGATGGAAATGCGCGCAATGCGGGCAGGTCAGCGAGGCGTATTCGATGATGGTAACGGGCGCGTCCTCCTCGCCATAGATCACATCATCCGGCAGTTGCCCCCGTGGGCTTAATTCTTCCGTTTTGGCATCCGCCTGCGGTGTAGCTTCCGCCGCAGGCTCAGGCATCGCGCTTTCCGCCCGGGCAAGAGTTGGAACGGCAAGTAGCAAAACGAATAAAAGTGAGGAAAGATACTTCATAGACTACCGCTTTCTTTTGGATTTTCCCTCTTGCCTTCATACAGCAAAAGCAGGCAGGGTGTAAAGAACAGCGTCAGAATGGTGGCGAAGGATAGCCCCCCGGCGATGGCGGTGGCCAGTTGTTTCCACCATTGCGACGAAGGCGCGCCAATCGTCACATCAAGATGCACGAAATCAATATTGAGCGCCAGCACCATCGGGATCAGCCCGAGCACGGTGGTTCCGGCGGTAAGCAATATAGGCCGCAGGCGGTCTTTACCGGTGACGATCAGCGCCTCGCGCACGTTCCTGCCCTGCGAGCGCATCAACTGGTAGGTATCAATGAAAATGATGTTATTATTCACCACCACTCCGGCCAGCGCGATAACCGCCACGCCGCACATCACGATGCCAAACGGCTGCCAGCCGATAAGCAGGCCGAGCAGCACGCCGCCGGTCGAGAAAAACACCGCGCTCATGATGACGCCCATGCGGTAGAGGCTGTTAAACTGCGCGGTCAGCAGCAAGACCATCAGAAACAGGGCGATGATGAACGCGATGCTTAAAAACCGCCCGGCTTCTTTCTGTTCCTCATCCTCGCCCTTAAAGCGCACCTCAATACGCGGATCCAGCCCCGCGGAATCGAGCCATTGCCGGATAGCCTTCACCTTATCGTCGGCCAGCACGCCTTCCGCCACATCGGCTTTCACCGTCATCGCCCGCAGCCCGTCCACCCGGCGCACCGTCCCGGCGCTGCGCTTCGCATGGCGGGTGACGAAATTCCCCACCGGCTCCAGCCCGCGAGGCGTAAAGACCCGCAGTTTCTCCGACTGGCCGAGATTGCGGTATTCCTTGGGAAAGCGCACGATAATATCAATTTCGTCATCGGCGTCATCGGGACGGTATTCGTCAATCTTGATGCCGTTGGAGACCATTTTGATAATGTTGCCGACATCGCGCACGGAAATATCGTTGCGCCCTGCGACTTCCTTATTGACCTCGAACTCCCATTCGATTTTGGGAACCGGCCTGCCATCCTCGATATTCTCAAAGCCGCCGATAGCGGGCATCGCCTCCTCGACGAAACGGGTGACGGCGGGCAGGATTAACTCCGGGTAGCGTGAGCGGAATTCCACCTGCACCGGCTTGCCGGTCGGCGGCCCTTCCTGTTGTTTGGCCGGTTCAATGATGATGCCGGGAATATCCTTCGTTCGCTCCGCCATTTCGGCCAAGATCGCATCGGCCTTGCGGCGGGTGTTCCATTTACCGAATTCGAGCTGCACCACGCCCAGCGTATCTTCGGGAATATCGCGCAAGCCGGTTTTCCCGGCCCGCGCAAAAAAGATACGCACCTCGCCCTGCATATCCCGAATGCGCGATTCCACCTGCCGCACCAGCGTATCAATTTCATCCACCGATAAGTTTCCCTGCCCGCGCACCAGCAAATTAGCGTTTTCCGGCTCAATGTCCGGGAAAAACTCCACACCCGGCCCCAGTGTCGAGAACACGATAATCACGACCACCACAAAGCCGCTCAACCCCCCGATCACCCGCCAGGGACGATTCAGCGCCCGCTCAAGCAACCTGCCGTAACGCTCGGTGAAACGATGCTGCCACGGCGCGACCTCAACGATACGATGCGGTTTTTTCCCCCGGCGGCGAGCGAAATACGCCGCGCCCAGAGCCGGCAGAAAAACCAGCGCCATCAGCAGCGAGGCGCTCAACGTCATCAGCAGGGTGATCGGCATATAGCGCATGAACTGCCCGACCAGCCCCGGCCAGAACAGCAGCGGCAGGAAAACGAGTAGCGTCGTCACGGTTGAGGCGATGATCGGCCATGCCATACGGTTGGCCGCCGCCGGATAGCTTTTCTCCGGCTCGACGCCTTCCGATTGCAGCCGGTCGGCGTATTCAACCACGACAATCGCCGAATCAACCAGCATGCCGACCGAGAGAATCAGGCTGAACAGTACGACGATATTGAGGGTATAACCCATCACCGCGAGGCAAAGAATAGAGAGCAGAAACGCGCCAGGAACCGAAAGCGATACCATCAGCCCGGCGCGCCCGCCCATCACGAAGGCCAGCACGGCGAATACCAGCAGGACGGCAAGGATCACGTTATTTTCCAGATCGCTGAGCATATCGCGCACCTGACCCGAGGTATCCTGCGAATAGATCACATGAATACCGCCCGGCCACTGGCTGCGCTCCGCTTCCACCAGTTGCCGCACCGCCTCCACCGTTTGAATAATATTCGCGCCCGTGCGCTTGGAAATCGCCACGCCGACCGCCCGCGAGCCGTTAACCCGGGCGTAGGTTTCCACATCCTTGAAGCTGCGGCGCACCTTCGCAATATCCTTCAGCGTGACGACCGTCTGGTCTGAGTTGATGATCGGGATGTTCCATAGATCACGGAGGGTTTCAATCAGTCCCGGCACTTTGATGGCATAGCTGCCGCTGCCGGTATCCATCCGC
Organism: Alphaproteobacteria bacterium; assembly: GCA_021730835.1. Classification (GTDB taxonomy): domain Bacteria; phylum Pseudomonadota; class Alphaproteobacteria; order Rickettsiales; family UBA998; genus JAKFYP01. Next base: position 5 of record JAKFYP010000112.1, on the reverse strand, counting down.
CCCGC
>JAKFYP010000105.1 GCA_021730835.1 Alphaproteobacteria bacterium | reverse complement strand
GGGCGCTCTATAGCCGTATGGCCTCCGATTTCTGGGATGTGCAGACGGGCATCCGCTACGATAGCCGCCCGCAGCATACCGCTTATCTTGTCGCCGGATTCGAGGGACTGGCCCCGTATTTGTTTGAAACCGAGGTGCATATTTTCGTCAGTGAACACGGCGATGTCAGCGCCCGCATCCGGCAGGAAACCGATCTGCTGATGACGCAGCAACTCATTTTGCAACCCTACTACGAAATCAACCTGTCTGCCGAAGACGTTGAGGAGTTGGGTACAGGCGCGGGGTTATCGGACGGGGAAATCGGGGTGCAGATGCGCTATCGGATCACGCCTGAAATCGCGCCTTATGTTGATATGCGCTATGAACGCAAATTTGGCGAAACCTCGCGCATTGCCCGCAGCGAAAGCGAACAGGCCGGGGATTTTATCCTCAGCACCGGCATCCGCTGGCTATTTTAGCTTTTATAACTGATACCAATTCACTTATCTTATCGCGTATCGCAGAAAGTGAATTGACAAGCGCGACCGTGCGCCGCGCATCATGGCGCGTAACCACGATCAATACTTCATTGATCGTGAAATGGTGTGATTGCAGTCGCGGGCGGTGAACCTCCGATTTCAAGAGGTTTGGCGCATAATTTTCAGAATGCCGTATACGCTGATGGCAATCCAGATTAATTCGATCACGAAAGAGGGAAGATTCCAATGCACCAGCAGCGAGCATAAAATCAACGCCGCTCCGATCAGGTTAAGCAGCGGATAGCGTAGCTGCATATTGCTCACCCGCCCCGACTGGATCAGGAAATACGCCAGCACGATCAGCACCACGCCTGCCAGCCCGATAATATCCGCGGCAATCTCCATCATAGATTACCGGCTTTGCCCGCCAGCTCCGCCAGTTCCTCATCGAAGACGCGCTGGTAGTATTCGGCGATGATGGCGCGCTCCATCTCATCGCAGCGGTTGAGGAAAGACAGCCGGAAGGCAATCTCAAGGTCATCGAACAGTATGTAATTCTCCGCCCAGGTGATGACCGTGCGCGGCGACATCACGGTGGATAAATCCCCCGCCGCGAAACCGATCCGCGTCAGCCCGGCCAGCGCCACCATTGAGCGGGCCAGCGTCTTTCCCTCCTTGCCGGAAAACCCCGGCACGCGGGCCAGCACGATGGATTCCTCAACGGCGGGATCGAGGTAATTCAGCGCCGCGACGATATGCCAGCGATCCATCTGCCCCTGATTGACCGGGCTGGTTCCGTGGTAAAGCCCGGTCATATCGCCCAGCCCGATGGTGTTGGCCGTGGCGAATAAGCGGAATGCCGGATGCGGGATAATCACCCGGTTCTGATCAAGCAGGGTCAGCTTGCCCTCGGATTCGAGCACGCGCTGGAGCACGAACATCACATCGGGGCGGGCGGCGTCGTATTCGTCAAAGACCAGCGCCACGCCGTGCCGCAGCGCCCAGGGAACCATGCCCTCGACGAATTCGGTGACCTGCAATCCTTCGCGCAACACGATCATATCGCGCCCGAGCAGGTCAACCCGGCTGACATGCCCGTCGAGATTGACCCGCACCAGCGGCCAGTTGAGCCGCGCCGCCACCTGCTCGATATGCGAGGATTTTCCCGTGCCGTGAAACCCCTGAATCAGCGTATTGCGGCCATGCAGGAACCCCGCGAGAATGGCCATCGTCGCCGCCTTGTCGAAATGGTAGTGCGCATCCACCGGCGGCACATGCTCATCCGTGGCCTCCAGAACGGGCACTTCCCAGTCGCAGTCAATGCCAAACAGCGCCGAGGCGGGCTGCATCGCCGCCTGCCTGCCCGCAAACAACACCTGATTATTTTTTGCTTTAGCCACCCGTGTCATTCCACCTCGTTCCTGACATGCTCGCACAAGGCCCGGTAAGACACGGCAAGCTGCTTAAATCGCTCCTCCGCCGCCGGGTCGCCCGGGTTGACATCGGGATGCCACCGCTTGACCAACTCCTTATAGCGCTTCTTTATTTCTTTCAGAGTGACGGGATAGTCAAGCTCCATCAGCGCCAACGCCTTGCGGCAAGGCTTCGGCAGGTGCGCGTGTGCCGCCGCTGGCCGGGGCGGCAACTCCTGCCCGGTGCGAAACGCATGCACCTGCGCCCGAATGGACTCATTATAATGTGGCGGCACATGGAAATTCCAGGTCGGGCGATGGCCCATCGAAGCGTCTTTCTGAAAGCGCTCGATTTCTTCGCCGTCCATGCCGTCAAAATAATTCCACTGCCTGTTGTAGTCGCGCACATGCTCAAGGCAAAACCAGAAATAATCCGGTCTTTCAGCCCGGCTTTTCGGGGCGCGATAGGCTCCCGGCCCGGCGCAGCCGTCCGCTTCGCATTGACGCGTGACTTGCTGCGATTCTTCCTTATAATTATACATCCGCTAATTATGGGGATTTTTCCACCTTTTCGCAAGGGGGAGCCACAGAATGCAAGAAACCATCCGCCGGATACTCGAAGAACGCTTCCGGCCCGAGGCGCTGGAGGTGATTGACGACTCGGCCCGCCATGCAGGGCATCGGGAGGCCGGGGCCGCGAAAAACAGCCATTTCGAGGTGAAAATCACGGCGGCTTCCTTCGCCGGGAAATCGCGTCTGGAGCGCCAGCGGATGATCAACGCCGCCCTCAAGCCCTGCTTCGATCAGGGCATGCACGCGCTGGCGATTGCCGCCCGTGCGCCGGGGGAATAAGCCTGCATGCGCATGACGGAGAGGATGGTGAGGGCAAGCGGAACCTCGTTTTTCAAGCCCCTGACAACGCTGGCAGGCGAGGAGCGGCGGGCCATGCTGGCGCTTTATGCCTTCTGCCGGACACTCGACGATGCCTGCGATGAACCAAACGGCGATTTTATTTTCTGGCGGGCGGAGGCGATACGGCTTTGCGCGGGTATCCCGCGCCATCCTCTCACCCGCGAGATGCAGCGCGCCTTGCGCCGCTTCGGCATTGCCCGGGAGGATATCTCGGCATTGCTGGAAGGTTTTGCGATGGATCAGAGGGGGATTATGCACCGCCCTGCCCTGCCCGAATTGCTGCGCTACTGCGATGGCGTGGCCGGAAGCCCCGGCCTGATGACGCTGGCTATCCTCGGCGTCCCCCGGCGGGTGGGCGAGGCTTATGCGCTACATCTGGGCCGGGCGCTGCAACTGACCAATATCCTGCGCGACACGGCGGATGATCTGCGGGCAGGGCGGATTTATTATCCGCTGGAATGGCTGGCAACAGCAGGGTTATCCGGCGCGTCGCCGCAAGCCCTGCTCCATGCGCCGTACGCCCTGACCCCGCTGCGCCGGAAAATGGGAATGCTGGCGCTGGCGCATTACCGGCAGGCCGATCTTCACCTCCCGGCCATCCATAAAGAGCGGCTCAGGGTTGCCCGCGCCATGCGCGATGCGTATTTCCGCCAGTGGCGCGTGATGGCCCGCCACGGTTGGGCGGTATTGGAGCGCGAGCGGGTAAAATCTCCCACATGGGTAAAAAAACCAGATAAACCCGTTGCCTCGTGGTATGCGGCATAGTACATCCTGCTGGTATGAAACGGGTTCTTTTCTATCGCTCAAACGCCGCCGGGCTTACGCGCAACGATGCGCGGGCTGGCGGTCGCCAGCCTTTAAATCGCTCAAACGCCGCCGGGCTTACGCAACACGGGTTGCGGGCTGGCGGTCGCCAGCCTTTAAATCGCTCAAACGCCGCCGGGCTTACGCGCAACGATGCGCGGGCTGGCGGTCGCCAGCCTTTAAGAGGATTTCATGAAGAAAGAGCGTAAATCTGCGCCAGCATGGCTGGAGGAAGGGCGGTCGCACGTCTGGCATCCCTATGCCCAGATGCAAACCATGCCCCCTCCCCTGCCGGTTGCGCGCACCGAAGGTTGCCGCATCGTCCTTGCCGACGGCAAGGAGTTGATTGACGGTGTATCTTCATGGTGGAGCGCCGTACATGGCTATAACCACCCGCACCTGATCGAAGCCGCGAAAGCACAACTCGATACCATGCCGCATGTGATGTTCGCCGGTCTGGCCCATGAACCGGCCTACACGCTGGCGGCGAGGCTTTCCAGACTGACGCCGGGATGGGGCGGCGAGAAAAGCCTGAAGCATGTGTTTTTCTCCGACTCCGGCTCGACCGCCGTGGAAGTGGCGCTTAAAATGGCGCTACAATACTGGAATAATACAGGCAAGCCGCGCAAAGACCGCTTCATCTGCCTGCATCGGGGCTATCATGGCGACACGTTCGGCGCAATGGCGGTCAGCGACCCCGAGCGCGGCATGCACAAGGCGTTTAAGAAAAACGTCATCATGCACTATGCGCTGGAGATCCCCTCCGGTGAATACAGTTTCGCCGAATTCGCCGAAACGCTGAAAGACATTGCCCCGCAATGCGCCGGACTTATTATGGAGCCGCTGGTGCAGGGCGCGGGCGGGATGCTGTTTCACTCCCCCGATACGCTGGCGGAAATCCACCGCCTGTGCCACGAGCATGAAGTATTGTTCATCGCCGATGAGATCATGACCGGCTTCGGGCGCACCGGCTCAATGTTCGCCTGCGAGGAAGCGGGTATCATCCCGGATATTATGTGCGTAGGCAAGGCGCTGACCGGCGGGGTGACAGGGCTGGCGGCGACGCTGGCGACCGGCGCCGTCTATGAGGCGTTTCTCGGCGACGACCCGGAAAAAGCCCTGATGCACGGGCCGACCTATATGGCCAACCCGCTGGCCTGCGCCGTGGCCAACGCCTCGCTCGATCTGTTCGCCCGCGAGCCGCGCCTTGAGCAGGCGGCGACGATTGAAGCGGCGCTGCATAAGGGACTCCGCCCGCTGCGGCAACTCTCCGGCGTGTTCGATGTACGGGTCAAGGGGGCCATCGGCGTGGTGCAACTCGCCCCGCAATATTTCAGCGCGGAGCAGTTTCAGCAGGCTTTCGTAGAGCGCGGCGTCTGGGTGCGGCCCTTTGGCGATATCGTCTACCTGATGCCGCCGCTGACTATTTCGCCGGATGAGTTGAATACGCTGATTTGTGTCGTCTGTGAGGTGATTACCGCATGGGCGCAGGAAGTACGGCAGAAGGTCGGGTATCTGTTCCGATGAGCGGCATGAATACGCTGGAGCAAATTTGCGCCGATAAACGCGGGCATATTCAACGCCGCAAGCAGGCAGTGTCGCTGGCCGCGCTGGACGAAGCCATCCGGGGGCGCGGCCCGTGCCGGGGATTTATCCGGGCACTACGAACAAGCGTGACCCAAGGACGCCCCGCCCTGATTGCCGAGATTAAAAAAGCCTCGCCCAGCAAAGGCATCATCCGCGAGGATTTCGATCCCGTCGCACTGGCGAAAGCTTACGAGCAGGGCGGCGCAACCTGCCTTTCGGTGCTCACCGATACGCCGTATTTTCAGGGGGAGGATGCTTACCTGAGCGCCGTGGCCGATGCCTGCCCCCTGCCCGCCCTGCGCAAGGATTTCATGCTCGATCCCTATCAGGTCGCCGAGGCGCGGGCACTCGGGGCGGATTGTATCCTGCTGATCGTCGCGGCGCTCTCCGCCCCGCAATTGCGTGAGATGGAAGAGACCGCCCGGCATTACGGGCTGGATGTGCTGGCGGAAGTGCATGACGAGGCGGAGCTTGAGATAGCGCTGGACACCCTGAGCACCCCGCTAATCGGGATTAACAACCGCAACCTGAAAACACTTGAAGTCAGCCTTGAGATTTCGCGCCGCCTGTCGGCACGGATTCCACACGACCGGCTCGCCGTCTGTGAAAGCGGTATTGGGGATCACAATGACATTGTTTTTATGCGTCAGGCGGGTATAGATTGCTTTCTCGTCGGCGAATCCCTGATGCGCCGGAGCGATATCGCCACCGCCACGCGCAGGTTACTCGGCCATGTATGAAACCGTTACGATATGGGAAAATTTCTCCGTTCAACTCATTGACCTGATCGCCCTGCTCTGGCTGGGCACTGCGTGGGTCGGCTACAATATGCTGGCCACAAAGGTCGGCACGCGGCGCGGTAACTTGCTGACCCAGATTGACCATTACAACAGCGTCTGGATGAATCGCATGCTGATGCGGGAAAACCGCATCACCGACCTGACCGCCATCGCCAATCTGCAACGCAGCATCTCGTTTTTCGCCTCAACCAGCATCCTGCTGCAAATCGGTCTGGTCACCATGCTCGGCTACGGCGAACAGGCGCTGAAAGTGATTGAGACCGTTCCCTTTGCCGCCCATTCCACCGCGTTTCTCTGGGAGTTTAAAATCTTCCTGCTGATGATCGTATTCATCTATGCGTTTTTCAAATTCACCTGGTCGCTGCGGCAATATAATTACGCCAGCATCTATCTTTGCGCCGCGCCGATGCCGCTGGAAGCCCCAGATACCCACGCCGAATGGGCTGATCGCGGGCAACGCCTGCTGACCAACGCCGCACGGCATTTCAATCTCGGCATGCGGGCCTATTATTACGGGCTGGCAATCTTTGCATGGTTCATCCACGGCTGGGCCTTTGTCGCCGCTACCACGCTGGTGATTTATGTTCTCTACCGCCGCGAATTCGTCTCCCGCGTGCATAATATACTGGCCAGCTCGGCCATGCCGAAAATGCTGCTGGCGCTGGCGCTGATCATGGCGGCGCAACCGGCGCATGCTCATAATGTCGAGGCTTATTGCGGCAAAGAGGCCCGCGAGAAATATATCCCCATCGCCCAGCGCCGGGAAAAAGCGGTGTTCTTTCATGTCAGCAGTTGCGGGCGCAAGGACAGCTACTTGCTTGGAACCGTCCACAGCGATGACCTGAAGCTGGTTGAGATGAACCGGGAAGCCTTCAATGCCCTGAAAACCAGCCGCGAGGCCGCCTTTGAGATCGTCGCCGACGCAACCACGCAGAATATGGCGATGGGGTATATGACGCTGCCGCCGGAAGAGCAGCGTAGCTTGCGGGATATCATCGGGCCGAAAGCGTTTTCCCGCCTCAGCCGCATCACCGGCACGCCCCTGACCGGCATGCCGGAGAATTTCCTGCTGCGCTACCGCCCGTGGGCCGCCGCCATCCTGCTGCAATATCCGGCTACCACGTCGGACGGCGTCCCGCTGGATGCCCGCCTGCAAGCCGCCGCCTATCTCAGCAATGTGCCGCTGGTAGCGCTGGAGAAGATCGAGGATCAGTTCGATGTGTTCCTCACCATGCCGGAGCGGGAGCAAATCACCATGCTGCATGACACCTTGTCGCGGCTGGGGGACATCAATGACGATAATGACCGCCTGTTTGCCCTGTATTTCGATCAGGATTTATGGGAAATCGCCCGGCTCGGCAAGGAGGCTTTCGACGCCATCGAAGACCCCAAACTCCGCAAACGGCTTCAAGATGACCTGATTCATCGGCGCAACCGCAACATGGCCGAAGCCGCACTGCCCAGGCTAGAGAAGGGGAATCTTTTTATTGCAGTGGGCGCACTGCATCTTCCCGGCAAGGGCGGCCTGTTTGAACGCATTGAAAAATCAGGGTATTTTATCTTTCCGGCCCGCTGACTCCCTCCGCACCTTCATCAAACTGTAACAATTTCCTGCTAGAATGTTAATCGGGCGGCATTACCTGCCCCAAAAACTCAAGCACGGATGGCGAAGATGGCGGATGACCGGAGAGTTAAGATAGACCAGCTTGGTGATGTTCACACCGGCGGCATTGATGCTGCAATCGTTGCCAGACACCTTGACCCGCTGATAAATGACCCCACAATGCAACATGGCGCTGTGAACTCAGAGCAGCAGCTTAACCGTTATCTGGACGCGTTAAGCAATATTGCCGGAGAATCAGGCGCATCCCTGAAGGAGATTCTTCATGATGTCGAGCGCGGTACGCATCTCGCCAGAAAGCTGGATGAATTGCATCGCGCAAACCCCAATCTCCCCGAAGCATCAAATCTGGCAGCTCAGATACGTGGTAACTACAATACGCTCAGCGACGCCCCTATTGACCGAACCAATGCCGCGCTTCGGATGAATGTCGATGCGCTATTTGACCTGAAAGCCGACACCCTGATTGGCACTACTGATAACCCCGGAATTTTGCGACTCGACGGAGAAAAGCAGATTAACGCTGCCCACGCTTTGGCACAAACACATTTCATCTCGGATATGCTCCCCCCGCCGACCATTGACCTGAGTGGCGGAAGAACGGATGGTTTACGTCCGGGCACTCCAGAGCGGCCCGCTTTGCTTCACACCAACGGCCTTAGCGAAGAGGCTCAACAGCTTGAGAGAGAGGGGTTAATTAAATCATCGCCTCTGGAAGCCAAACGGACTGCTAACGGGGTGCAGCCGACTGGTGTTCAGGCAACGCCAGTGCATCCGGAAAATACGCAGCAAACAGTGGCTGATTTTGTCGCCAATACGAAGCAAGAACTGGCTGATGTTAAAAAATATACTATCGCTCTGATTGAGACACAGCGTGGGTCAGGCTCGCCTGACCTCCGGATTACAGATCAGGTCATTGCGTTAAATAACCGTCAAGTTGATTTGACGGCCACCCTCGTCGCTGTTCAAGAGCTTTCCCAAGCAGGCACGCTCACCCCGCAAACAGTTCTGACCAATGAGATCAGAGAAAAGATTACGCAAAAAGCGAAGGAGGTAGAAAGACAGGCTGTAGC
>JAKFYP010000118.1 GCA_021730835.1 Alphaproteobacteria bacterium | reverse complement strand
GGATGCCATCGGCAGCAGGATTTCCTCAATATCTTCGGCGGTAATCCCGCAGGCATACTGGCGGCGGCGGAGATCGGCGATGGACAACTCCCCCCTTGAGGGGGAGTCAGAATTCGCGGGCGCAGCACGGGAATTCTGGTGGGGGGGCATTACATCGCTTTCTACCCCCCACGGCTCAAGCGGCGGCGTACCGCCTTGCTTTCGCCCGCTCCCCCCCAAAGGGGGAGCTATTTCTCGGTTGGGAGGGGGATTGCTTCCCACCACATCCCTCAGATGCGTAATTTCCTTGACCCACTCCTCGTAAGGATGCTCCGCCGCCAGCGCGTCTTTCAGATCGAAATCCTTATAAAGCCTGCCTTCATCCAGATTCACCGCGATCATCTCACCCGGCCCTAAGCGGCCCTTCTCGATATAATCCGTACCGGTGATGCTGACCATGCCGGTTTCCGAGCCAAGCAGCAGCAACCCGTTATCGGTGACGGCGTAGCGTACCGGGCGCAGCCCTCCCCGATCCAGCCCGGCCAGTACCCATGTACCGTCCGTCGCGGCAATCGCCGCCGGGCCGTCCCACGGGGAAAGCAGGCAGTTGCAATATTCAAACAAGGCTTTGTGCGAGGCCGGGATAGTGGCGTCCTGCGACCATGCGGGCGGCAGCAGGTAGAGCTTGCCCAGCGGCAGGGGCTTTCCGGCGCGCACCAGCAACTCCATCACCGCATCCAGCGCGGCGGTATCGGAGGAGCCGGGCTGCACCAGCGGGATCAGGTCGTCGGCGTATTGCCTGAGCACTTCCGAGCCGAAGCTGGCCTCATAGCTGCTCATCCAGTTGATATTGCCCCGCAGCGTATTGATCTCGCCGTTATGGGCCAGCGTGCGGAAGGGATGCGCCAGATGCCAGCTCGGATTGGTATTGGTTGAGAAGCGCTGATGAAAGATAATATAGCGTGAGGTAAAACGCCGGTCGTTGAGGTCGGGATAAAACGCCGTCAATTCCTGCGCGAGAAACAGCCCCTTGTAGATGATATGGCGGCAGGAGAGCGAGCATAAATAGACATTGGGGATGGCGCGGCGCTGAATGCTGTTTTCGATGCGGCGGCGAATGATATAGAGGTGTTTTTCAAAAATGGCCCGGTTCTCGCCCTCATGCCCCTCGATGATAAGCTGGACGATTTCCGGGCAGCTCTGGCGGGCGGTTTCCCCGAGCACGGAAGTGTTGACCGGAACCTGCCGCCAGCCGAGGATATTGTAGCCGAAGCGGATGACAATGGTTTCAATCACCAGCCTTGCCTCCTCCTGAGCAGCGAAATCGTAACGCGGCAGGAACAGCATGCCGACGGCGAAGCGCCCCTCTCCCGGTGCGGGACTGCCGGAATTGCGCAAATAGTCGAGGAAAAACTCACGCGGCAGGTCGAGATGCACGCCTGCGCCGTCGCCGGTCTTGCCGTCGGCGTTGACCGCGCCGCGATGCCAGACCGATTTCAGCGCGTCAATCCCCGCTTCCACCACTTCGCGCCGTGGCTTGCCATCAATGGCGGCGACCAGCCCGACGCCGCAGGAATCATGCTCATCCTCGGGGTGGTAGAGGCCTTGCTCCCGTCCTCTCTCCCCCCACTGTTTACGGGGTGAGGCCGGGATGGGGAAAGCATTGTGGGAGTAGTGGGTCATAGGCTGTGGCTTGGAAGAGTGAGCAATGGAAGTTGGATGATTGGAAATTGGAATTGATGTGTGCATATTTTCTATATCATTTAACTTAAAATTTTTCCCCTCACCCGATTGACCATCCGCTCGCAAGCTCGCGGGGTCAATCTCCCTCTCCCCCATTGGGGGAGAGGGGTGCGGTGAGGGGGTCAACGAGGAATGATTAAGCTAAACTAATAATCCAATTTCCAATCATCCAACCTCCGTGATTACCCCGAAAACTGCATGGCAGCCAGTCTATGGTAGAGATTGCAGGTATGCAATAGCTCGTCGTGGTTGCCGGTTGCGATAATCCGCCCGTCCTCCATGACGACGATGCGGTCGGCGTGGCGCACGGTGGAAAGCCGGTGGGCGATAACCAGCGTGGTGCGGCCCTTCATCAGCCGGGCGAGCGCCTCCTGCACTTTCTGTTCGTTTTCACTGTCAAGCGCGCTGGTCGCCTCGTCAAGCAACAGGATACGCGGGTCGCGCAGCATGGCGCGGGCGATGGCGATGCGTTGCTTTTGCCCGCCCGATAGCCTTACGCCTTTTTCTCCCAGATGCGTGGCCATTCCCTCGGGCATGGCTTCCAGAAACTCCAGCGCTTCGGCGTGGCGGGCCGCTTCGACAATCGCCTCACGCGGGCAGAGCAGGCCGCAGGCGATATTTTCCCACGCATCGGTGGAAAACATCACCGGATCCTGCGGCACATAGCCGATATGGCGGCGCAGGGCCACCGGATCGAAGGAGGGCAGGGGGATACCGTCAATGGTAATACCCCCCGATTTCGGATCGTAAAAACGCAGCAGCAATTGCATGACGGTGGTTTTTCCCGCGCCGGAAGGGCCGACCAGCGCCACGGTCTCTCCGGGGGCGATATGCAAACTGAAATCGTGCAGGGCGTCGGTATCGGGCCGCGTCGGATACGAAAACCCCATCTTGTCAAACCGGACTTCTCCCCTGAGCGGCTCAGGCACGGGCACAGGTTTAGCCGGGGCGGTGATGGTCGGCTTAATGGCCAGCAATTCACTCAATCGCCCTGCCGCGCCCGCTGCCTGCTGCAAATCGCCGTAAATTTCGCTGATAGCCCCCGCCGCCCCGGCGGAAAGCACGGCGTAAAACAGGAATTGCGATAACTCGCCGGGACTCATCTGCCCGCTAATCACCAGCCCGCCGCCCGCCCAAAGCACGGTCAGCACCGAGCCGAACACACAGGCGATGACCAGCGATACCAGTAGCGCTTTGAGATGCACGCGCCGCATTCCGGTACGCATCGCCTCATCCGCCAGCATGCTGAAATGGCGGCGGGAACGTTCCTCCATCGCCAGCGCCCGGATGGTGCGCACCGCGCCAATCGCTTCTTCCCCGTGCGTCGTCAGCGTACCGATGCGCTCCTGTGTCAGGCGGGCAAGGCGGCGCAGCCTGCGGCCCAGTAACAGCAGCGGCGCGATAGCCATCGGGGCGATCAGCAGGACGTAGGCGGTCAGGTGCGGGCTGGTATACAGCATCAACGCGATCCCGCCGCAAAACAGGAAGATGTTCCGTAAGGCCACAAAGACTGAGCCGGTCAGCACGGTTTGCAGCACCACGGTATCGGTGCTCAGGCGGGAAAGCAGATCGCCCGCCGGGCGGCTCTCAAAGAAAGCAATATCCTGCCCGCTCAGGGCGTCGAAGAAGCGCCGCCGCAAGTCGCGCACCATCTGCTCTCCGATGCGGGCAATCAGGATAAAGCGCAGATAGGTCGCTGCGGCGTAAAACAGGATGATGCCCAGAAACAGCCGGTAGGCGTGGCCGAGGCGCTCCGGGTCGGCTTTGGCGATGCCGGTATCGACGAAATAGCGCAGGCCGTAGCCCAGCGCCAGCACGGTCGAGGAAGTGACCAGCATGGCGAGGAATGCCGCCAGCAGCCACCAGCGGTAAGGGGCCAGATAAGCAATCGCGGCTTTGATGTTGCGCACGGGGATTTTTCCGGCTGTCTTGCCGCGTTCAGGGAGTGTTACTTCGCCGGTCAGTCGCATGGAGCCTTGGGTAGCATGCCGGGGAGGCTGAGGAAAGGAGATTTCAAAACCCGGTCACTCCGTCTCCAGCACGAATTCCGCGCCGGTGATCATACTAAGCTCCTCGGAAAGCACCACGGTAAGGCAGCGGCCATCCGGCAGACACCAGTTTTTTCCCTCTTTGGAAGGTGAAAAGTGTAGCCCACCGCTTAACGGCGAGGAAAGCCAGATTTGCCGCGAAACGCTATGCTTGCTGACGACGAACTGGCGGAATGCCTCATCCTCGGTGATGGTCAGCATGCCGTCGCCGTAGTCAATATCGAGAACGCCCGCCTCGTCCTGTTCGTCCATCTGTGAAAACAGCGACTCCAGAAAGGCATCGGCCATGCGGTGAAATTCGGATTCGCTGATTTCCACGGAAGGTCTATAGTTTCTGCTGGTTTTGGCTGAAAAAACTGATAGAGATGCTTACCCCGATTCCGTCGCGTTTGTCCAGCAGGGAAAACCGGTGACTAAACGAAAAAAAAAGCGCAAACCTTCCGCAGGCCGCAGCGGCCCATCCCTGACCTCCGAGGCGAAAAAGCCTGCCGGGGCTGAGGGAAAAGTCTCGCCGCGTGCTTTTGGCCCGGTCGTCAGGCGCGCCCCGTCTTCGGGAAAAAAGCGCAGGCGCAAGAAAAAAACCTCGCGTATCCGCCGGTTTTTCAAATGGCTTTTTAGTACCCGTACCCTGATCCGTCTGGCCTCGCTGGCCCTGACACTCTGCATCCTCGGGGGAATCCTGTTGCTCTATTTCGCCCGCGATTTGCCTGACATCAGCGGGCTGGGGGCGGCCAATAAAGCTCCCGGCATCCGCATCGTGGCGGCTGACGGCGAGGTGATCGGCACATACGGGCAGATTTACGGTGAATACCAGCATTACGAGGATTTGCCGCCGGATCTGGTTGAAGCCTTGCTGGCGACCGAAGACCGGCGGTTTTATCGTCACTGGGGTGTGGATCCGCAAGGGATTGCGCGGGCGATGGTGGTGAATATGCGCGCCGGATCATTCGTGCAGGGGGGCAGCACGATCACGCAGCAGCTTGCTAAAAACGTATTCCTGACGCCCGAGCGCACCATCAAGCGCAAGATTCAGGAAATGATGCTGGCCTTCTGGCTGGAAGCGCGGTTCTCAAAGAAGGAAATCATCAGCATCTATCTCAACCGGGTCTATCTGGGCGCGGGTAATTACGGGGTAGATGCCGCCTCGCGCTATTATTTCGAGAAGCCGGTCGGGCAACTCAGCCTGCCCGAGGCGGCGATGATTGCCGGATTGCTCAAAGCGCCCTCGCGCTATGCACCGACCTCCAGCCCGGAGCGTACCGTCAAGCGCACGCGGGAGGTGCTGCGAAATCTCGTGGAGGTGGGAAAGCTTGCGCCTGAGCGGGTTGAGCCGTTGCTGCGTGATCTGAAGTTTCCCGAGCGGATTATCTCTGATGATGTGGCGGGGCTGCATTATTTCGCCGACTGGATCGTCGAGTCCATCCCGCAATATCTGAGCAAGGTCGAGGAGGATATTATCGTTGAAACGACGCTTGAGCCGGTCATGCAGACCGCCGCCGAGCGGGCGATTGACGAGGTGATGACGCCCGGGGCGGTGGAGAAAAATAAAGCGCATGAAGTGGCGCTGGTCGCCATGCGGCCCGACGGGGCGATCACGGCGATGATGGGCGGGCGCAATTACCGCAAGAGCCAGTTTAACCGGGCAACGCAGGCCAAACGCCAGCCCGGTTCCTCCTTCAAGATGTTCGTCTATCTCACCGCGATGGAGTTGGGATACAGACCCGATTTCATGATCGAGGACAAGCCGATTTCCGTAAAGTTGCACCGGGGAAGCTGGCAGCCGAAAAATTATTCGGGCCGCTATCGCGGGCTGATTACCCTGCGGCAGGGGCTGGCGGAGTCGGTCAATACGGTGGCGGTGCAACTGAGCGAACTGGCGGGCGTCGATCAGGTGATTACCACAGCGCGCAAGCTCGGTATTACCTCGCGGATGCAGCGCGCCCCGAGCATCGCGCTGGGGGCGCTTGAGGTGACACCGCTGGAGCTGACCACGGCCTATGCCCATCTGGCTTCGGGCGGCAAGGGGGTGCGGCCTTTCGGGATCCGGGCTATCCGGGCGCGGGATGATAACAAACTGCTTTATGAACGGGAAATGCCGCTGGATTACCTTGTGATTCAGGAAAAAGTCGTGGCCATGATGAATGACATGCTCAACGCCGTGATGACGATCGGCACGGGCCGGGGCGCGGCGATCGGACGCCCGGCGGCAGGCAAAACCGGCACGACCTCGGATTACAAGGATGCGTGGTTTATCGGTTATACGCCTGATATGGTAGCCGGGGTCTGGGTGGGTAACGATGATGCCACACCTACGGCAAAAGTAACCGGCGGCTCGCTCCCGGCGCAGATATGGAAACGCTTTATGCAAGCGGCGCTGGAAGATGCCGATCCCACACCGTTGCCGATGCGCTATGCAAGGGAGGATATGCCCTTGCCCTGGCAGGATAATACCGGCTCCGTAGGGGAGGGAGGGACTCGCCAGCCAGGAAATGACGGCGATTCGGTCGATCTGGGCCGTTCTTTCTGGGATAAGTTATTTGACAGGGACAAGATTGAATACGAATATCCGGGCCGATGATAGACACTGAGTGAAAGACACGGTACAATTC
Organism: Alphaproteobacteria bacterium; assembly: GCA_021730835.1. Classification (GTDB taxonomy): domain Bacteria; phylum Pseudomonadota; class Alphaproteobacteria; order Rickettsiales; family UBA998; genus JAKFYP01. Next base: position 2,368 of record JAKFYP010000118.1, on the reverse strand, counting down.
AGAGATATCCATAGCGGGAAAAAATGGAAAATACCGGTGAAAGCAAACGAATCAACGAAGTGCTGCGCGCTTACTGGGATGAATTGCGGGGCGTTCGGCCCTATCCGATGGAAAGCGAGATAGACATTGACGCGCTGGAGGCCATCTGGGACAGTTGCTTTCTGGTCACTCATACGGAAAAGGGCGATTTCGTCTATACCTATCTGGGCCGGTCGCTGATCGAGGCTTACGGCGGCGAACTGGATGAGAAGGAAATTTGTGAACGGCTGGTGTTTCCCTCCAGCGCCCCGCTGGCCGATAAGTTCAATGAAGTAATCGGCGATGGCGTGCCCGTTGTGGAAGAAGGGGAGATGGTCAATACGCGCAATATGATCGTGCGTTACCGTTCGGTTCTCCTGCCGCTGGCCCGCGAGGGCGGTGAGGTAGGATATATTATCGGCGGCATGAAATGGAAGGAATATTGAAAGTTTCTGCAAAATTCGGCCTCGCCCTGATACGTGAAGCCATGATCTCAACGCAATATATCCTTTTATGACCGATCTGCTTTTTGAATCGCTGGAATTGCCCATATCACGGGTAGCTGAATCCTTTGGCGGCTCCTATAAGGTGGTCGGTTCGGATGGGAAGGTCGCTGAGGTCGAGGCGGCGACGGCCAGTGAAGCCGCCGCGAAATCCGGCATCGGGAAGCCGGTGAAAATCGTCAACATGGCCTATGAGCGCCAGCGCCTGCTGGAAAAATATGTGCTGCTGCCCGATGAAGGGAAGGCACTGACCAGTATAGATATGGAAAACCCTGCCTTTGACCTGCGGTTTCTGGTCATTGAGGATCTCGAAGACGCCGCGCTTGAGCCGTTTGTCGAGATGTCGGCGCTGGAAATGTTTTCGCCGCAGGAAATGGCGGGGATGGTAGGGCCTGAGCGGGAAATAGCGCCTGCGGATGAAGTGCTGTTGCCTGAAGCGGAGGGGGCGGGCGCTTTCGATGTACAGGAAGCATCATTGGCAGTGGAGGTGCAGGCGATGGAGCCGCCCGCCGGGGCTGCATCCCCGATGCCTGCGGAGGAAATGCCGCCGGTGGTGGACGAAGGCCGTGAGCTTACCCCAAGCGACGTGCGCAAGCTGCTGTCACCCGGTGAACCCGGCGACGGGGCCAGTTAAGCCGCGAACGGATCACGAACGGTAATGGTATCCTCACGCTTCGGGCTGGTCGAAAGCAGGGCGACCGGGCAACCGATCAACTCCTCAATGCGGCGGATGTATTTAATCGCCTGCGCGGGCAACTCGGCCCAGCTACGCGCTCCCTGCGTGCTCTCCTGCCAGCCGTCCATCACTTCGTATTCCGGCTTCACGCCCATTTGCGCGATTTCGGAGGCGGGCAGGTAGTCGTAATGCCTGCCTTCCCAAAGGTAGCCGGTGCAGATGGAAAGCGTCTGGAACCCGTCGAGCACGTCGAGCTTGGTCAGCGCGATGCCCTGAATCCCCGCCGTGCGAATGGCCTGGCGTACCAGCACGGCGTCAAACCAGCCGCAGCGCCGTGGCCTGCCGGTCACCGTGCCGAATTCATGGCCGCGCTCGCCCAGCAGCTTGCCGGTGGCGCAGGTCAGTTCGGTCGGGAACGGCCCGCTGCCGACGCGGGTAGTGTAGGCCTTGGTGATGCCGAGCACATAATGCAGGCTGGAGGGGGCCGAGCCGCTTCCGGCGGCGGCGGCTCCGGCCAGCGTATTGGAGGATGTGACGTAAGGGTACGTCCCGTAATCCACGTCGAGCATGACCCCTTGCGCGCCCTCATAGAGAATACGGCTTCCGGCGCGGCGTTGCTCATCGAGGAAACGCCAGACCGGCACGGCATGCGGCAGGATTTGAGGGGCGATTTCCAGCAGCGGGCCGAGAATGGACTCAGGCGTCATCCTTTCCTTGCCCACCGCTTCAAGTAAAATATTATGATGCGCCAGTAACTGTTCGACTTTTAAGGAGAGATGCTCAGGGTGTGCCAGATCGCATACGCGAATGGCCCGCCGTCCCGCCTTATCCTCATAGGCCGGGCCGATACCGCGCCGCGTCGTGCCGATCGGCGCATTGCCGCGCACCGTTTCGGAAACATCGTCCAACTCGCGGTGTATGGGCAATATCAGCGGCGCGTTCTCGGCAATCAGCAAATTGTCTTTATTTATTTCAACGCCTAACGCATGAACCTTCTCAATCTCCTTTAAAAGGGCGAACGGGTCGATCACTACGCCGTTACCGATGACGCTGATCTTGCCGGGGCGCACCACGCCGGAAGGCAGCAGGCTGAGTTTATAGGTCGTGCCGCCGATGACCAGCGTATGCCCGGCATTGTGCCCGCCCTGAAAGCGCACGATGATCTCGGCAC
>JAKFYP010000198.1 GCA_021730835.1 Alphaproteobacteria bacterium | reverse complement strand
TGAGGAGTCGCCGCGCCTTGAGCAGGGCGAGCTTGACCTTATTTTACGCGAGCATGCCGCCTGGCTGGCCAGTGACGGAACCGAGGGCCGCCGCGCCAATCTCTGCGAGCAGGATCTGACCGGCTGTTCCCTGAAAGGCTGCGATTTCAGCCGCGCCAACCTGAGAAGCGCCCTGCTTTCCGGGCTTGATCTCTCAGGCGCGGTGATGGGCGATACCGATCTTTCTTATGCCGTGCTCGATGGGGTAAGGGCTTCGGGCGTGTTGTTCCAGCGGGCCAATCTCAGCTATGCCCGGCTTGAGAAGGCGGCGCTCGGCAAGGCGGATTTCTCGCATGCCGGGCTGATGCACGCACAATTCGATCATGCCGTGCTTGAGGGGGCGATATTTGCGGAGGCCAATGCGCGGGAGGCGGTGTTTCGCCATGCCAGCGCTGCCGCCGCCGATTTTTCGGATGCGACGCTCAGGAGCGCTGATTTCTCCGATGCGCGGCTTCAGGGGGCAACGCTGGAGCAGGCCGATTGCCGGGATGCCCGGTTTATCCGGTCTGCGGTGAAGGGAACGGTATTTTCCGGGGCGAATCTCCGGGGAGCGGTTTTTGAGGGCGATGCCCTGTTTGAGGGTGAGTTTTCCGATGCTCTGGATATGGACGCATCCATGCAGACGGCTTCCTATCTGGCGCGGCGCGAGGCGCTCAACCGCGAGAAGCGGGAGCTTGATAACGAGCGCGCCGCTATCAAGGAGAAGGAAACCGCTATTTTAACCACCACACAGGAGAATGAAAACCGGCGACAATTAATGGAAGCGCTGGCCCGGGAAGAAGAAGTGCTGTGTCGCTGGCTGGCTTCGGCGACGGGCCGGGCGCGCCTGCTGACCGGGGCATGGTTTCTGGTGATACTGGCGTTTTGCGGGGCGATCGGGATGCTGGTAGCGAAATCTTCCGTGCATGATCTCGATATTCAGGAAACCGGGCTGGTATTGTTCATGCTGCTGGTGATTTTCGGGATGTTCCTGATGAGCGCGCTGATTCCCTCACGCCTCAGCCAGCGGGTTGAAGCGCACCGGTTATTAAGAGAACGTAAACTAAAGCTGCGCTACACTGAAAGTAACGCACAGGCCGAAACAACGCATGCCAGCCCGCCTCCCGTCCCGGAAGCGCAGGCCAATATGCCTGCAACCGGCAAGAAAATCAGGAAAAAAGGAGCAACATGACTGAGAAAAAGAAAAAATCCGTATGCGTATTTTGCGGTGCACAAAACAAGGTTCCCCGGATACATCTCGACATGGGGAAGGAACTCGGAAAACGAATGGCGAAGAATAATATTTCCCTCGTCTATGGCGGCGGGGATTGCGGTATCATGGGCGCGGTCGCCAATGCCGTCATGGCAAGCGGCGGCTGGGTGACCGGCGTGTTTCCCGAAAGCCTGCGCAATATCGAAAACGAGCATCAGAACCTGAGCAAGATTATTATCGTTGACACCATGCACACCCGCAAGGAACTGATGTATAATAAATCTGATATGTTTGTGATCCTGCCCGGCGGCTTCGGGACGATGGACGAGATGTTTGAAATCCTGACCTGGAAACAATTGCTGTTGCATAACAAGCCGATTGTGATTTTTAATCACGAAGGCTACTGGGATCATCTGATCGCCCTGATGGAAAATATTATCGACAAGGGTTTCGCCATGATGGGCACAAAAGAGCTGTACGATGTCGTCACCTCGCTGGATGAGTTGATGGAGTACATGCACAACCATCCCAAAGCCGGTGAAACCGGTGGCCTCGCGCCGGTGCTGGTGAACTAGGTTTTTGCACAAGCATAAACTCAATCAACTATAGGAGATAACAGCATGTCAGAAGAGAAAAACACAAAATCAGTTAGCGAGACCAATGCTCCACAAGCACCGGTATCGCCGAAACCCGCCGGTTATCAAACGGGGGAAAGAAACCCGAATGCCGAAGAAGGGTGTTGCCGCAACGCAGGTGTCGGTAGATTCGGTTGAGATAATGACAGGCTCTGGCCAAGGCCTCACCGGCCAGCAATCCTACAAATCCCCCACCCCCTACCGCTAATCATGCAACTGATCCCTTGCCCCATAGACGGCCTGAAGCTGGTGCAACTGGCGGTGCATGGGGATACGCGGGGGTTTTTCGTCGAGCGCTATCACAAAGACAAGCTGGCGGCGCTGGGGATTGGCGAGGAATTCGTGCAGGATAACCATTCGCGCTCGGCTCCCGGCATCCTGCGCGGGCTGCATTACCAGCATACTCCGCCGCAGGGCAAGCTGGTCGGCGTCATACGCGGGCGAGTCTGGGATGTGGCGGTTGATTTGCGGCCCTCCTCCCCGACTTACGGACAGCATCACGGCGTGGAACTGACGGGCGAGAACGGGCTGCTGTTCTGGATACCTCCCGGTTTCGGGCATGGGTTCTGCGTGCTGGGCGATGAGTCGGCGGATATGCTCTATAAGGTCAGCGGGCTTTACAATGCGGCGGGTGAAGGCGGTATCCGCTACGATGATCCCGACCTCAATATCCCCTGGCCGCTGGAAAACCCCTTAATTTCAGAGCGGGATCAAAACCTGATGCGTTTTGAGGAATATCGAAAAAACCCGCCCGTGTGGTATAGTATAGCTTATTAACTTTATGCTTGCGCACAAACTTTACGCCGCATAGGCGGCGCGCCCGCAGTCGCGGGCGATAGCCGATGTGATTGATGTGCAGTCACACAAGTAAATCGGCTATACCTGAAAAAGACAGGCGGCAGATGCGATCAGGGCATTCCTCCCACTGTCCGCATCGTACCGCCTGCAAGCAGCTTTGCCTAAACCTCGAGCATTTCTCATTTGGTCGTGCGCATCGTTGTTGCTCGTCTCACGCCGTTTATCTACACTTCGACTCGCACGCCCAGCGCACAACTAAAGCAAGACCGCTCAGTAGATACCCACTCCCGGCGACAGGGCGCTTAACGGGCCGAAATTCGGCTTTTGCAACTGATCGACATAATTCGCGCTATTCCAGGCAACCGCGCCCGGAGTATTGGAACACGCCGACAGCGTCACCAGAACCAGCAATGAAATCATCCAGCGCATCATCTTTCCTCCCTCAGATGGTTGCTACCAGATGTAGTACAGGGAGAAGATCAGAATGAAAATTGACGGTTTTGCATGCCGGTTATGCAAATAGCGCATGACAGGAGCCAACGTGCCCTGATCGAAATTAAATATAGCGATACCAAACGGCTAAACGGGTGAAGAAGGCTACATCTTGAGGATATTCGCTTCCCGCAGCATGGCGGTCAGGGCGTGATGGCGCGGGAAAACATTCGTCCAGCGATGCACACCCTGTAGTTTACCATCCGGGCCGGTTCCTTTCGCCTCAAACTTGAAAATATCCTGCATGGTCGGGATTTCGCCTTCCATGCCGACAATTTCAGCCACCTGCGTGACGCGCCGCAACCCGTCTTCCATGCGCGAGGTCTGGATCATGAAATTGACCGCCGAGGCAATCTGCTTGCGAATCGAAATGGTCGGGATATTCAGGCTGGCCATACCGATCATGTTTTCCATACGCGCCAGCCCGTCGCGTGCCGAGTTGGCGTGAATCGTCGTAAACGAGCCGTCATGGCCGGTGTTCATCGCCTGAATCATATCGAAGGCTTCCGGCCCGCGCACCTCACCGACGATAATCCGGTCCGGGCGCATGCGAAGCGCATTCTTTACCAGATCGCGCATATTGACTTCATCGGCGGCATCGCCGTGTATTTCCGGTATCTTGGTTTCCATGCGCACCACATGCGGTAATTGCAGTTGCAACTCCGCTGAATCCTCAATGGTAACGATCCGGTCGGTCGCCGGGATATGCTGGGATATGGCGTTGAGCAAAGTGGTTTTGCCCGATCCCGTTCCGCCGCAGATAATCACGTTCACCCGGGCTTTGGCGCAGGTTTTTAAAAATCCTCCCAATTGCTCGCTGATATTGCCTGAGGCAATCATGGATTCCAGTGTAATTTTCTCTTTGGCGAATTTGCGGATCGACATGCTGATACCGTCTACTGCCAGCGGCGGCGCGACGATATTGACGCGGGAGCCGTCCGGCAGGCGGGCATCAACCAGCGGACGGCGCGGATCAATCCGGCGGCCCACAGCCCGCACGATATTTTCCGCCAGCAGCGCCAGTTCCTCATGCCCGGAAAAACGAATATCGGTTTTCTCCACCATCCCCTGACGCTCAATAAAGACTTCATCCGGCCCGTTGACCAGAATATCGTTGACGGTATCGTCGGCCAGCAACGATGTCAGTGGCCCCATATTCAGGTTGCTGACAGAGCCAAGGTCGCTGGCCTGTGAGACAATGGTCTGCGCGGAAGGAGCGGGCATTGCTTCGGCGACTCCCAGACGGTCGCAACTCGCATTCAGCAATTGCGCGGCACGGGTGATAGCATGGGCAAGGTTGCCCAGTGCGTCGTCCATGCTGTTCTCTTCGGGAGCGATCCCGGCTGGTTTCGATGCTGCGTTCACGTTATGATCCTGTGTGGTAAATGAAAAGCTGGTGTTATGCGAAGTAGCCATGCCGGGGGAAACTCCATGAGAGGGGGTATGTCAATTCAACTCCTCAAATAATAATAAAAACATATTAATATTCCGTTATCCACGGCGGCGTTTCTCACGGCGGCGCTCAACGGAAGAAGGAATATCCAGCGCCATACGGTATTTGACCACGGTGCGGCGGGCCACGTCAATGCCCCGCTGCTGGAGCAAGGAGGCGATTTTCTCATCTGACAGAATCTTGTCCGGCGGCTCGCGGTCAATCATCTCTTTAATCATGTGTATGACGGTGCGGCTTGAATACCCCTCATCGCCCAACACATCCGAAAGCGAGGAGGAGAAAAAATATTTCATGTCGAACACCCCTCGCGGCGTCGCCATATATTTTCCGGTCGTCACCCGGCTTACCGTGCTTTCGTGCATCTCAATCGCATCCGCAATCATCTTGAGCGTCATCGGGCGCAGATGGTGAATACCGTAATTAAAAAAACCTTCCTGCTGGCGTACAATCTCTCCCGATACCTTCAGTAAGGTTTCCGCCCGCTGATCGAGCGCCTTAACCAGCCAGCTCGCATTAGCCAGTTGCTCATTAAGAAATTTTTTGTCGTCCTTGCGGCGGGCCTGCCCGGATAGCTCGGTGAAATACTGACGGTTGACCAGCAGCCGGGGCAACCCATCAGGGTTGAGGTCAACCCGCCAGCTATGATCCGGCATCTTGCGCACCATGACATCGGGAATCAGCGTTTCCACGCGCTCATACGCAAAACTCGAGCCGGGATTAGGCTCAAGGCAACGGATTTCCGCCATCATCTCAGCCAGTTCCTCTTCATTGACACCGACGAGGCGCGCCAGTTTTTTCATCTCGGCGGCAGCCAGCAGATCGAGATTCTCCAGCAGGGTTTCCATCAGCGGATCGAGTCGGCGCTTATCGGCAAGCTGAAGCCGCAGGCAGTCGGTCAGGTCGCGGGCGAATACGCCCGGTGGATCGAGTCGGCGCAGATGGTCGAGCGTCGCGGAAATCACCGATTCTTCCGTTCCAAGCACCTCGGCCAGATGTGCCGGGTCTTCGCGCAAATAGCCCGAATCGTCGAGCATATCCACCAGCCGCACGGCAATGATCCGCTGAGCCGGGTCGCCAATGTCCACCGTCACCTGCTCCATCAGGTGATCCTTGAGGCTGACGGCTTCGGCTACCGATTGCTCCAGCGCGTCGGCTAAAAACCCGCCGCCTTCAAAACTGCCGCCCGATGCTCCCTCATAGCGAGAACTCTCAAGCTCGCCACCCCATAAATCATCCTGCGTCGCGTCAATGGATTCATCCGCGCCGCCGCTCTCCTGCCCGGACGGCCCTGGTGTCTCCTGTGATGCCGTGGACTCCGCTTTATCGGGATTCTCCCCCGCCGCCCCTTCTTCGGCAGGCTCTTCCGTGGTCAGCAGCGGATTTTTCTCCAACTCGGCATCAATGAACTCAGTCAGTTCCAGCGCGTTATATTGCAGCAGCTTGATGGATTGCTGAAGCTGGGCCGTCATCACCAGAGACTGCCCTTGCCGCAATTCAAGCGCCGGTTTTCCTGACATGGTGTTTCCTATACTGGTTTCAGGTAATATACTATTTTTAGCCCCTTCTGGCCACGCTAAATTATTTCTGGCGTTATTCTTGCATGAGCGTTAGGATGCCCCTATGCAACGTTTGCCGATTTATTGCCTTTTCCTGATTGTCTGCGCCGCTCCTGCCTATGCGGGCGATGGCGGGTATACGATGCTGCTGAGCCGCACGGAGAAATACCTCAACAGCCTGAGCACCATTGAGGCGAATTTCGTGCAAATCACGCCGGAAGGCGATGTTGCCTCAGGCAAATTCTATCTCAAGCGCCCCGGCAAGATGCGCTGGCAGTACGATCCTCCCGTGCCGGTGCTGATGGTTTCCTCGGGTGAAAAAATCATCTATTATGATTATGAACTCGATCAGGTGAACCGCATAGCGCTCGAAGACACGCTGGCCGGGTTTCTGGCGCTCGATCATATCCGCTTTTCCGCCGATACGCTGAAGGTGCTGGAGGCAAAGCAAAGTGACGGGGTGATCCGTATCCGCGTCACGCAGCGGCAAAAACCCGATGAGGGAGAATTGACGCTGGAGCTTTCCGACCAGCCGATGCAGTTGCGTAACCTGATTATCCGCGATGCGGAAGGACGCGATACCAACGTGTCATTCGGCAATGCGCGCTACGGGCTGGAGCTTGATAACGATTTATTCGTCTTTAAAAAACCCGGTGGCGGCAGAAGTAATTACCGAAAATAGCCATGCGAATAAGATAATTGCACATTGCCATCGTGTGATATATACAATCCTGCATGGTAAAAAATATTCTTCTCATTATTAGCGGTAGTATTGCGTCTTATAAAGCGCTGGAGTTGATCCGCCTGCTACGTCAGGAAGGCGCGGCGGTACGGGCGATCCTGACGGCGGGCGGGGCGGAATTCATTACCCCGCTGGCGGTCTCCTCCCTGACCGGCACACCGACTTACACGGATTTATTCTCCCTCAAGGATGAGGTGGAGATGGGGCATATTCGCCTGTCCCGCGAGGCGGAGGCGATTATTGTAGCGCCCGCCAGCGCCGATTTGCTGGCAAAAATGGCGCAGGGGCGGGCGGATGACCTGGCTTCGGCGGTGCTGCTGGCGGCGGATAAGCCGGTCTGGATAGCCCCGGCTATGAATCATCGTATGTGGGCGCATCCGGCGACACGGCGCAATATTGCACAACTTACGGCTGACGGCGTGCGGCTGGTCGGGCCTGTGGAAGGCGAGATGGCATGTGGGGAATACGGGCCGGGCCGGATGGCGGATCCGGCGGAGATCGTCAGGCATGTGATGCAGGGCAAGGCTCGCCGGAGTGGCAAGGCAGGTAGCCTGAAGGGAAAAACCGCGCTGGTGACGGCGGGGCCGACGCAGGAACCGATTGACGATGTACGCTTTCTGGGTAATCGCTCCTCGGGGCGGCAGGGTTATGCGATTGCCGGTGCGCTGGCGATGGCCGGGGCGAAAGTGACGCTGGTATCCGGGCCGACATTTCTCAGAGCGCCGGAAGGAGTGACCTGTATTCCGGTGATGACGGCGCAGGAGATGTATGACGCGGCGCTGGGCGTATTGCCGGTGGATATGGCGGTCTGCACGGCGGCGGTGGCTGACTGGACGCCGGAAGCCGCCTTGCCGGGAAAACTGAAGAAACGCAGGAACGCCGCCCCGCCGGAGTTGCGCCTGAGAGAAACGCCGGATATTCTGGCGGCGATTTCAAAACATAAGCAGCGACCGGCGCTGGTGGCAGGATTTGCGGCGGAAGCGGGCGAGTTGGAAAAGCAGGCGAGTGAAAAACGCATGCGCAAGGGATGTGACTGGATTCTGGCCAATGATATTTCAGGGGGCAGGGTGTTTGGCGAGGAACGGACGGAATTACTGTTTATCACGGAAGATGCCGCCGAGCCGTGGGGTTGTCTCAGCAAGCAGGAAGCGGCAGCGCGGCTGGTGGAGGAAGCGGAGAAATATTTTTTGGGTAAAGGATAATTTCAGGAGACTCATTGCATTACTCGAAAACACCCCTGCTTTCGTCATTGCGGGGAGCCATAAGCGACGAAGAAATCCAGATACTTCATGCTATAACTTTTCTGGGCCTTCGCTACGCTCGCAATGACGAATGATGCAATGGTCTCTTCAGGATAAAGGAACAAGGAGAATATCATGCAACAACTGACGATTGAACTGAAGCAACTGGAACACGGGGCCGGATTGCCGCTGCCGGAATATGCCACGGAGCAAAGCGCCGGATGCGACCTGCTGGCGGCGGTGGATGGAGAAATAACCCTTGCGCCGGGAGAGCGCCGCCTGATTCCGACCGGTCTGGCCATTGCCCTGCCGGAAGGCTATGAAGCGCAGGTGCGCCCGCGTTCCGGGCTGGCGCTCAAGCATGGTATTTCGCTGGTCAACACGCCCGGGACAATAGATGCCGATTATCGCGGCGAGATCGGGGTGATCCTGATTAATCACGGGCAGGAGGTCTTTACTGTGTCGCGTGGCATGCGCATCGCTCAACTTCTGGTGGCTCCGGTCATACAGGCGCGCTGGCAGGTGGTGTCCACCCTGAGCGATACCGGGCGCGGGGCAGGGGGGTTCGGCTCAACCGGCATGCGGGCGGCGGGTTGATGCTGTTCGATTATAAAACCACGCATGCACTTGAGGCGATTTTGTATATCGCGCTGTATCACAGTACCCAGCCAA
>JAKFYP010000082.1 GCA_021730835.1 Alphaproteobacteria bacterium | reverse complement strand
CGAGCGATACACCTGAGCTTTGCAATACCGAATTCAGGTAGACACCGAGCGTTCCGGCGACCGGTTTGGTAATCGCCCGCGATTCAGTAACCGCGCCGCTGGTATAATGTTTTACAAGTTGAAACTGAGTGGTGGAATTATCGCCTGTGCCTAAGCTCTGGTTGACGGCCTGATAGTCGCTCCAGTCCCGGAAGCGAAAGCCGTGCGCCCGGCCTTTACGTGCCCGGAAAAAAGCGATCAGCGCATCGAGTTGAGCCTGCGTTTTGACCCCATGCGCCACGTTATAGCGGGTACGGGCGTTCTCCCAGTTGACGTTGCGCTGTTCATACCCGGCATGCGACATGACCACATCGGTGGAATATTCCGGCCCACCCGACGAGCCGTAGGATATTTCCTCGGGAAAGCGCACTTCGATAAAACTCATAAACCTGCCCCCTGATAATTGCCAGTAAGGCTAACCCCATCTTCGCATGGACAGGAAGGAGGATATAAGAATCTCGCAATAACATACTGCTTTTATTGGATCAGTTGGGTGAGTTTCCGGCCCTCTGATTATCGATCCCTGATTCCCGACCCCTCACCCCATCGCGCATCCCGCGCAGCATGGCCTTTATCTTGAGGATGCGGTTTTCCTCCAGAAAAAGCACCCGCAGCAGGTCATAGCCCATTGCGCCGAAATCATACAGCACGAAAGCCGGGATTTTACGGCCATGCCGCCGCCAGCAGCGTATGCGGTTGCGGTAAATCGTATAACGGCGCTCAGGCGAATGATTGGTGCTGGTCAGGCGGAATTTCCAGAAATAATGATCCCGGCAATCGCCCAGTTGATGATAAAGCTTCGCATCACGCACGGCGAGAATCACCCGCCCGCTTTCGACCACGCGCAAACAGAAATCCTTATCCACATAATCAATCCCGAACCCCTCATCCATCGGGCCGACCGCCTCGTATACCGCCATCGCAATCAGGCTTCCCGAGGCCACTACGTTGAGCACTCCCTCAATTACCGGGGATTCGCGGAATTTACGCCGCCCCGGCAGGCGGTGACGCCACCACGAAACCGGATAGGTTCCCGCCCGCTCGGAACGGCTGTCGCAAAGCTGCGGCGCGACAATGCCAAGTTTATCGGGATTCTGGTAAGCGGCGGCGGCTTCCGCCAGCTTCGCAACCATGTCTTTCTCAGGGATACTATCGTGATCCATCAGCAGAAACCGCTGAAATCCCCGCTCTTTTGCCATGCGGATCCCTTCGTTCTGCCCGGCTGCAAGGTTGCTGTCCTCACGGCGCAGCAGCGTCATCCCCTGCCCGTATAACTCCGCAGCCGACTGAAAAATATCATAACTTTCCCGCCCTGACCCGTTATCGACCAACAAAATATGCCCGACCTGCGGTTGCAGCGCCTTGATGACCGGGTGAATACGCGCCCCGGTATTGTAGCAGACGACAACGGCGCAAATATCCGATATACGGTGATTTTCATGCACATCTGGAGAGGAATACTGCATTTTTTACTTGCGAAGCGGGGGCTACTCTGTTTTATCGTGGGAACATATCACAGGCAGCGGGCAAGAGTAAATTCTATACTGGATTTTTTGCATCGGATGCTTATAATCACGCGCTTTATTGAAGGAGTGCATAACATGGCCGTACCCAAAAGAAAAACAAGCCCATCGCGTAAAGGCATGCGCCGTGCGCATCACAAGCTGAGTCTGGTGAGCGTATCGGAGAATAGCACGAGCGGTGAACTGTGCCGTCCTCACCATGTTTCCCCCGACGGGTATTACTGCGGGCGGAAGGTGACGGACGCCAAGGTCAATCTCTAACCCTCACCGTCAGGTAGCGCTTATGACGCTTTCCGGTCTGCCGATTGCACTGGACGCAATGGGAGGGGATAAGGCCCCGAACATTGTGGTCAAAGGTGCGCGGCTCGCCAAGCGCAAGCATCCTGAATTGACGTTTATTTTCTATGGCGACGAGGAGAAAATCGCGCCGTTGCTTCAGCGCGACCGCTTTTTGAAGAACGCCAGCGAGATCGTCCATACCGACGAGCGCGTCTATTCCGATGAAAAACCCTCCTCCGCCCTGCGGAGAAAACCCCGCTCGAGCATGCGCCTCGCCATTGAGGCGGTGCGCGACGGCAAGGCATCGGGCGTTGTCTCGGCGGGCAATACCGGCGCGTTCATGGCCATGTCGAAAATGGTGCTCAAGACCCTGCCCGGCATCTTGCGCCCGGCGATTGCCACCACCATGCCGACCAATCACAAGGATGTGATCCTGCTTGATCTCGGGGCCAATGTCAGTTGCGACTCACGGGCCTATTACCAGTTTGCCGTCATGGGCGATGCCTACGCCCGCGCCGTGCTCGGCTCGGGCAATCCGCGCATCGGCCTGCTTAATATCGGCTCGGAAGAAATCAAGGGGCATGAGGATATCCAGCAGGCGGCGCAAATGCTAAAGGAAGAGCCGTCGCTGAATTTTATCGGCTTCGTCGAGGCGGATGAGATTCTCACCGGCGAATACGACGTAATCGTCACCGACGGGTTCACCGGCAATAACGTGCTCAAGGCCATTGAAGGCACGGCCAGTTTTTTCTATCGTCAACTCAAGCTGGCTATCCGCCGCTCATTGCTCGGCAAGATGGGATATTTGCTGCTGCGCCCTGCCCTGTTCGCCTTCAAGAAGCGCTTTGACCCAAGGCGCTATAACGGCGCGATGTTTCTGGGGCTGGGCGGCATCGCGGTCAAAAGCCACGGCGGCGCGGACAGCTACGCCTTTTCGCACGCCATCCGCGAAGCCTACCGTCTGGTTAACGGCAATATCAATCAGCGGATCATTGAGGAATTTTCCGTGCTTTCCGAAGTGCGCACGCATACGGAAAAAAAAACGAACAAAACCCGGACCCCTTCCCCTGACGATAAGGTCGTCCCCTTCCCCGTCACGCCGAATGAAGTGGCGCTATGATGCGAACCGTTGTTGTGGGCTGCGGTGGGTATGTACCTGAACGTATCGTAACCAATGCCGATCTGGAGCGCATGGTTGAAACCAACGATGCGTGGATCGTCGAGCGCACCGGTATTCGCCAGCGGCACATCGCCGCCGAGGGCCAATATACCTCCGGTCTGGCAGTTGAGGCGGCGCGCAAAGCCCTTGCCCGGAGCGGGGTTGATCCTTCAGAAGTCGATACGGTGATACTGGCCACCGCCACACCGGATGAAACCTTTCCCGGCAGCGCCACCCGTGTGCAATATCAGCTTGGTTGCGGCCATGCCACCGCCTTCGATATACAAGCCGCTTGCAGCGGTTTCGTCTATGCGCTGAAACTGGCCGATGCGCTGGTGCGCTCCGGACAGGCGAAAACCCTGCTGGTCATCGGGGCGGAAACCATGTCCCGCGTCGTGGACTGGAGCGACCGGGGAACCTGTATCCTGTTCGGTGACGGGGCGGGCGCGGTCGTGCTCAGGGCCACACCGGAAAAACAGGCCGACGGGCGCGGCATCCTCGCCACCCATACCGCCGCCGACGGTTCGCTGGCCGATATTCTGAAAACCACGGGCGGCATTTCGACCACCAAAACCGCCGGGGTATTACAGATGGCAGGCAAGGAAGTGTTCCGCCATGCTGTCGCCCGCATGAGCGAATCGGTTGAAACATCCCTCACTAAATGCAACCTGAGAAAAGAACAACTCGACTGGCTGGTTCCGCATCAGGCCAATGCGCGTATTCTGAGCGCCTGCGCACGAAAACTTGACATATCTCAGGAAAAAATTATCATGACAGTTGAATTCCATGCCAATACATCTTCCGCATCCATCCCGCTGGCGCTGGCGTATGCTCAGGAGCGCAATCTTTTCCGAAAGGGCGACCTGATTGCCATGCCCGCGCTTGGGGCTGGACTTACCTGGGGAACGTGTATTATAAGGTGGTAGAAACTCTGGAACCAAACAATAACATGATTTAAAAGAAAGAGGTTTTTCATATGTCCAAGACCATTACCCGCGCCGATCTCGGTAACGCCGTGTACCGGGAGGTTGGGCTGTCTCTCTCCGACTCGATGCAGCTCGTGGACGCTTTCTTCGATATTATCTCTGAAACACTGGAAAGCGGAGAGCAGGTGAAGCTTTCCTCTTTCGGCACATTCGGCCTGCGTCAGAAAAAAGCCCGCGTTGGCCGTAACCCGAAAACCGGCGTCGAAGTGACGATCACCCCGCGAACGGTGCTCTCCTTCAACCCGTCCAACATCCTCAAGGAATCCGTCAACCGGAATCTGGGGGGGCATATCCGCTCCTCACGCAAAAGCTAACCGGAGCGCTCGCGCATGCAGGAGAAATCCCCGAAGGCATTAAAAACCATCCGGGAGGTCGCCGATATGCTCGATTTGCCGCAGCATGTGCTGCGCTTCTGGGAAACGCGTTTTCCCGAGGTCAGCCCGATGAAGCGGCAGGGCAACCGTCGTTTCTACCGGCCCGAGGATATTGAAGCGCTAAAAGCCGTGCAATTCCTGCTGCATGAGAAGGGCTATACGATTAAGGGGGCGGCATTCATCCTGCCCGACGTACTGCGCCAGAAAGCCGAGCACGGGCTGGCGCTCGAAGAGATTGCCGGACTGGACATTAACACCGATTTTCACGAACGCCCGCCGAAGCTCACCCCGGCCTGCGAGGCTGCTCTGCGCCGCCTGCGCGATGAACTGGTTGAGCTGCGCGGCATATTGGCGTGAGGTTAATATGGCGTATTCCCTGAGCATGAAAATACCCAGACCTTGATCACCCCTGCTTGCTCGCGCATAGTACCGGTTCAGAACCAACGGATTAAAATTGCATGCCCAGTTTCGATATTGTCTCGGAAACCGATTTGCAGGAAGTCGATAACGCCGTGCAGAATGTCGTGCGCGAGGTTGGCACACGGTTTGACTTTAAAAACTCCGGCTCCGTCATTGAGCGTAAGGAGAGCGTGATTACCATCACCGCCGCCGACCAGTATAAGCTTGAGCAGATTCACCAGATGCTCAAAGGCCATCTCACCCGCCGCAAGCTCGATGCGCGAGCGCTTGATTTCGCCAACCCCGAGAAGGCTTCAGGCAATATGCTGCGCCAGTCAGTGACGGTCAGACAGGGGATAGATTCCGAAACAGCTAAAAAAATCACCAAAGCGATCAGGGAAAGCAAAATGAAAGTGCAGGCGGCAATTCAGGGCGATACCGTGCGGATCACCGGCAAAAAACGCGACGATTTGCAGGAAGCTATCGCCATGATCAAAAGCCTTGGGCTGGAGCTGCCGCTGCAATTCAATAACTTCCGGGATTGAACGCCAAGACTCCGTATTATCGAGCCGCCTCCGACTGCTTGCTTCCCTGACCAGAGCGTTATTGCTCTATTGATCTTGCCGTCGCAAGCCTGTCATTCCAATTATTTTGGGATATGATTACCCACTATTCACCGCTCCCCCCTTGAGGGGGAGCACGCGAAGCAAGGCTGTAAGCCGAAGCTGAGCGGTGGGGGGGATAATAAGAGCAATCCCCCCCCCACCGAATCGCCTTCGGATTGCATCCTCGGCTCTTCGACTCCCCCTCAAGGGGGGAGTGGTAACCCGCAGGCGGGTGCTCCAAGGGGGGAGTGGTAACCGACTGCTTTTACTGACATACATACAGATAAGAGGCAAGCGGTGAATAGTGGGTAATCAGGTTTTGGGAAATTGGTAAGTGGAATGACTATAGTTGTAGGGCCTATACCTGTTCAATCCTCTCCCGTCAAAGCTTCCCGCAACCCGACCACGGACGATTGACGGCTTTCGCGCAGGAGGATTTTACCTCTATCTCCCCGTCACCAAGGCGGATGGAAAGCGCCCCACCCTGCTTTAAGGCCGCTTCCTCCGCCGATGTCAGGCAGGATGGCGCGCCTTTGCGGCACACAGTAATCTCACCATGTTCGGGGGCGATAACCGTATAGTTTTTGAAAGTAAATGCCGGGCATTCCGGTGCTATGGACTCGGTAGCCTGCCGTTTGCGGCGCAAGCTCTTTGCCTCATTTACGAGCAAAGAATGCTCCACTGTCGAAAACGGCCCCTGCCCCGGGCAAGCGGATTCATCGGCAATACCGTGCCCGTATTTCTTCTCCCACTGCCTGAGCGGCAGGATTTTTATCCCCATATATTCCTCCCATTGCCGCACGGTGAAGTTGCGGGCGGATTTTCCCCGCAGCAATACCCACTCCTCCTCATCCGTGCGCAATGCAACGTAACGCTTTGTCTCATCTGCCAGCACATCCGGCGGCTGGTAAAACAACAGCGAAGCCAGCGCGGCCCCGAATACACCCGCCCCCGCCACACATTGCCAGTGTCTTTTACCCAGTATCAGCAGGATAAATCCCAGACCGATAGCGAAGAGCGTCCAGCTTTCCATCGGCGGCACGCGGAAACTGGAGCCGGGCAGAGCGGCTACCAGATGCGCCGCGCCGATCAGCCAGCCGATGCCCCATTTCACCAGCGCCAGCATGATGCCGGAAAGTCCCAGCGGATAAAGCAGCACGGCAAGCGCCAACGCGGGCATAACGATGAAGGATAGCACCGGCAGGGCCAGCATGTTGGCGAGAATGCCGTAAAGGTTGAACTGGTGGAAATGATAGGCGATGAACGGCGCGGTTGCCGCCGAGGCGATCAGCGAGGAGAAAGCCAGCCCCGGAAAATAGATCACGGCTTTCCAGTACCACGGGCGCTCATAGGCCCAGATGGCTGCCGGAGAAAGAGCCAGCCGCCGATAGCAGACAATCAGCGCCGCCGTCGCCGCGAAGGAAAGCTGAAACCCCGCCTCGAACAGGCTGGAGGGAATCAGCACCAGCACCAGTATGGCCGCCAGCGCCAGCGAGCGCAGCGTCACCGCCTCGCGGTCGAGCAGTACCGCGAGAAAAAACACCGAGATCATCAGCCATGCCCGGATAGCTGAAATCGGCATGCCGGAGAGTAGCAGGTAAAACCCGCCGAGCAGCATCCCGAACACCGCCGAGATTTTTTTAACGTCATAACGGTCGGCAACACAAGGAATCAGGATCAGAATGGTACGCAGCCAGAAGAAAAACAGCCCGCAGATAATCGCCATGTGCATCCCGGAAATCGAGAGGATATGCGCGAGGCTGGAGATACGCATCTCATCGGCCACCGTTTCATCTACCGCCGTCTGGTCGCCGGTCAACAGCGCCACGGCGACGCCCCCTTCCGGCTGAGGCATCTGGCCGAGCAGCCAGCCCTGCAATCCCTGACGCCAGCGGGCGATACGGCTATCCGGCCCGGCTTTCGCAGCGTTCTCCAGTCGCTCAATCGGCGGCAGGATATACCCTATCCCGCCAATCTCGCGGAAATAGAAATAGCGGGCAAAATCGAACCCGCCGGGGATATGCGGCGCGGAAGGCCGGAAAATACCCGCCCGCACCCGGATACGCCCGCCCGCTTGCGGCACATCGCCCTTGCCGCGCACGCTCAGACGCACTTTACGCGGCGTTTGATCCGGCGGCAATTCCTCTATAGTATCAACGGCAATCAGCAGCCGCGCCCGCCCTGAGTCGAGCGATACTTCTTCGACTACCCCCTCCAGCGTGACATAAAACCGCTCGCCCTCCATAACCGGCGCTTCCAGCCGCATCACCTGCCACTGAGCGGCGGAAAACCCGATGCACGTCACGAGAAAAACACCGAGCAAGCGCGTAACCGGTTTATTATGTCCCGGCGGGCAGTAGCGGTAAAATACCAGCAATGCCAGCGCCGTCGGGGCGATCAGCAGCCATAAGGCGGGCGGCTCAAAGGGCAGGAAACAATACGCCATGATCCCACCCGCCAGCCAGACCGGCAGCCATTCGGCGCGGCGTACGGCATATTGACGTTGAGTTTCCATGAATACATCGTTATGTAAGCGATGATGAGAATATACTATTAGCAGTTTACGGAAAAACGTTTTGGCGAGGAGATTTTCAGGCGTTTTTGCCCGCAGAACAGGAATGTACCTGAAGGTACATGAGGATTCGAGGACAAAAACAACGACAAAATCACCCGTCAAAATAGTTTTTGATTACCCACAATTCACCGCTTGCCTGCGGGTTACCACTCCCCCCTTGAGGGGGAGTCGAAGAGCCGAGGATGTAATCCGAAGGCGATTCGGTGGGGGGGGAGAGAGCTTTACTTGTTATCCCCCCACGACTCAGCTTCGGCCTGCGGCCTTGCTTCGTCTGCTCCCCCTCAAGGGGGGAGCGAAGTATTGTGGGTACAGATTCTTTTTTTTAAACCTGTAATCTATAATCTATAACCTGAAACCTATAACCTGAAACCTATAACCTGAAACCTATAACCTATAACCTGCCCTCTCCACCGCTCGCCTGCGGGTTACCACTCCCCCCTTGGAGCACCCGCCTGCGGGTTACCACTCCCCCCTTGAGGGGGAGTCGAAGAGCCGAGGATGTAATCCGAAGGCGATTCGGTGGGGGGGATTGCTCTTATTATCCCCCCACGACTCAGCTTCGGCCTGCGGCCTTGCTTCGTCTGCTCCCCCTCAAGGGGGGAGCGAAGTATTGTGGGTACAGATTCTTTTTTTTAAACCTATAACCTATAATCTATAACCTGAAACCTATAACCTGCCCCCCCCACGACTCAGCTTCGGCCTGCGGCCTTGCTTCGTCTGCTCCCCCTCAAGGGGGGAGCGAAGTATTGTGGGTACAGATTCTTTTTTTAAACCTATAACCTGAAACCTATAACCTGAAACCTATAACCTATAACCTGAAACCTATAACCTGAAACCTATAACCTGAAACCTATAACCTGAAACCTATAACCTGAAACCTATAACCTATAATCTATAACCT
>JAKFYP010000207.1 GCA_021730835.1 Alphaproteobacteria bacterium | reverse complement strand
ATACACCTCGCATTCCGGGCATTCGGGGTCGCGCAGCAACGTGCTTTCCCGCCACACCCCGGCCAGCGCGTCATAGCGCAACAGCCGCCCGGCCAGCGTTTGCCCCATACCGAGCAACTCTTTTATCGCCTCCATCGCCTGCATCGCCCCGGCAATTCCCGCCAGCGGCCCGGCTATACCGCGCTCAGCGCAATCGTTGCGCTCCGGCGGCGGCTCGGGAATATAACAGCGGTAGCAGGGCAATGCCTCACCCTGCCACGGTTTGAAAATGGTTAGTTGCGCCTCAAACCCCCGCACCGCCGCATGGATAAACGGCATGCGCCGTGCCAGACAAAACCGGTTGATGGCATGGCGCGCCCCGAAATTATCGCTGCCGTCAATGAGGATATCATAGCCACCCGGCTCAGGATCGAGTGTATCCCGCCCGAAATACGCCCTCCATGTTTGCACCTGGCAATCGGGATTGATCTCATGAATGCGGTCGGCGGCGCTTTCGGCTTTGGGCCTGCCGATATCACCGGTTTCATGGATGATCTGGCGATTGAGATTCGATAATTCAACGTGATCCGGCTCAATAATCCCGATGCGCCCGATGCCCGCCGCCGCGAGATAGGATATCGCCGCCGCCCCCAGCCCGCCCGCGCCGACGACCAGCGCCGAGGATGCCAGCAAACGGGCCTGCCCGGCCTCGCCGATTTCCGGCAGCAGCAGGTGGCGCGCATAACGTCGTTTCTGTTCATCGCGGAGAGAAAATGTCATCAAACCGTCATACAAGAAGGGGCGGGGAGATGGTATAGTATCCTTAAATCATTCTCATGAAAAGGAGCAGGAAATGAGCACGAATATGACGCAGCATACAATGGCCGGGCAGCAAAATCCCCCGCAAATGCAGGTGGTGCATACTGCCGCCGCGCAGCAGCACCCGGTGCATGTTCAGCCCGGGATGCCGGGCGCGCCCATTGTCAATGTCAATGCAGGGCAGGGGCATCCGGCGGCAGCGCCTAACCCGATGATGCCGAATCAGGCCGCCGCGCCGACCGCTCCCACTGAGGAGCAAATAATCCGCCAGAAACTGCAAATGGCGCAGCAACTCGTTGCCAGCCTGCCGCCGCAAAAGCAGGCAATGCTGAAAGCCATCGCCATGCAGACGAGCGAGGAAATTCCCGTTGCGACGGCCAGCGCCGCTTCCGCGTTGCAAATTGCCAATGTGCCGCCGCAGCAGCACGAGCAGATTCTGATGCAGAACCAGCAGGTCATCAGCGGCATGCTGGGCGATCTGGTCTCCGGGAAGGTGCAGCAGGCATTTGCCGACATGCCGCTCAATCCGCAGCAACAGGAGCTGGCGGTGGCATGGGTGCAGTTACAGGCGATGAATCAGCTTATGCAAATGGCCAATGCGCAGGCGCAGGCCGAGCAGGCGGCTATGATGCAGGCTCAGGGACACGTTGCACAGCAGCAAATGCCTGCCAGTCAGATACAGATTCCGGTAGCTCATCAGGCAACGTTGCAACCGCCTCAGGGTGTTGAAGTTCACCGGAATTAAACAGCCGCTTGCGAAGATACGGGTGTCAGGCGGCGGTTTCCGGCGCGCATGAGTCCAAACAGCAGCAACACGGTCAGCAGGTAAAGCGCAACCTGAATTTGCGCCGGACGCGGCGTATAGCCGATCAGGGCGCTCAGCGCCTGCCCGAGATAATTCTGTTCGCTCAGCAGCCATGAACTGTCCCACGCCGTGCCGGAAAGCACGTTCAGGTAACCGGCGGCCATCAGAAACTGTGTGGCCTGCGAAACCATCCCGGCAACCAGCAGCACAAGCAGGATAGATGTGACCCGGAAAAAATATTTGGGCTTCAGGGCAATCAGACCGAAATACATCAGCAGCCCGACTACCAGCCCGGCCACACCCCCGATTACCGCGCCGCCGACAAGCGTAGCCGCCGATTCCCCGGCGGCCAGCATCCCATAGCTGAACAGGACGATTTCCGAGCCTTCGCGCCAGATAGCAAGCGCGATGGTCAGCGACAGCATATAGCAGGGCAGGGAGCCTTGCCGGATACGCTCGCCGACGCTGGAGAAATGGCCTTTCATCTCGTGGGCATGGCGGCTCATCCAGAGCACCGTCCAGCCGATAAACAACGCGGCCACAAGTAAAACCCCGGCATTGAACAGTTCCTGACCGACTCCTTCGGCGAAATTCGAGATGGTATCGGTAAAGACGGCTACCAGCGCCGCACCTGCCAGCCCGCCCGCGAACCCGCCGAAAATCCAGCGCATCCGCCCGGGAAGGTTACGCGTTGCCGCCAGCACGATTCCGACGATCAGCACGATCTCTAATACTTCACGGAAAATAATAATGGCGGAAGCGAGCATGGCGTAACATTATTTCGCAATCAAGGTTCCCTTGGCGGTGTCCTCGTGGAATTCACCGAAAAAAGCGTAACTGCCCGGTTTTAGCGGGCCGACAAATACTACGCCCCGGCTGTTGCCCTTGATGATTTTCTCCCGGTTGAAATCGTGGCTTTCAAATTCCTCGGGCGTTGCGTCCTCATTGACAATCTCAAGCTTTACTTTTTTCCCGGCGGGCACTTCCAGCGTGGCCGGGGTAAACCGGTGTTCCTTGATCGTCAGCGTATAAGCCGGGGCATCCTCAGCCCAGACGGTTGGTGCAGCCAGCAGAAGCGAGCAACAGGCGGAGATAAACAAATAGCGCACGAGCGGTTCCTTGGTTGATATTGAGAATCACTATCAATTATCATTACGCCGATTCCCAACCGAAAGCAAGGGAGATTTTTTAGCGATAGCCGATTTATTCTCTACGGTCGAATGACTATAGGGCATCTCTAAAAACTCGTCATTGCAACCCTGAGTTTGAACGTAGCGAAAGGGAAGGGAAAGCAATCCTGTCAAAATAAGTTTTTGTTCTCACTGGATTACTTCGTCGCTCATGCTCCTCACAATGACGAAAAACCGAGTTTATAGAGATGCCCATTAGTGATTGGTTTTTTCGTGGTTCTCGGCCAGCGCCGCCTGCGCCGCCGCCAGTCTTGCTACGGGGACGCGGTAGGGCGAGCAGGAGACATAGTTGAGGCCTGCCTGCTGGCAGAAACGGATGGAAGCCGGATCGCCCCCATGCTCGCCGCAAATGCCGAGTTTCAACTCGGGCCGGGTGGCGCGCCCGCGCTCAACGGCGATCATTACCAACTCGCCGACGCCATCGGGATCGAGGGAAACGAACGGGTCATGTGCCAGTAGCCCCTGCTTGCGGTAGGCCTCAATGAAGTTTGAGGCGTCATCGCGGGAAATGCCGAACGTCGTTTGCGTCAGGTCATTCGTGCCGAAGCTGAAAAAATCCGCCGATTGCGCAATATCTCCGGCTCGCAGCGCGGCGCGGGGCAATTCGATCATCGTGCCGATCAGGTATTGCAGTGCCACGCCTGCCGCGCCGGTTACCTCGGCGGCGATACGCTCGACCATTGCCCGTAATTGTTTCAACTCGGCATGATCCATTACCAGCGGGATCATGATTTCCGGCACGATTTCCATGCCCTGTTGTTTGACTTCGACCGCCGCCTCAAAAATAGCGCGGGCCTGCATTTCATAAATCTCCGGGAAGGTGATGCCCAGACGGCAACCGCGATGCCCGAGCATGGGGTTGGATTCGTGCAACGCATCGGAGCGGGCCTTCACCTGCGACAGCGACAGTCCCGCCGCTTCCGCCACTTCGCGCATCTCCTCCTCGCCGTGGGGAAGGAACTCGTGCAGCGGCGGGTCGAGCAGGCGGATGGTTACCGGATAGCCTTCCATCACCCGGAAAATCGCGCTGAAATCCTCGCGCTGCATGGGCAGCAGCTTGGCCAGCGCGGCGCGGCGCTGTTTGGTGTTCTCGGATAAAATCATCTCGCGCATGGCGGTGATGCGCCCGGCGTCGAAAAACATATGCTCGGTGCGGCACAGCCCGATGCCCTCCGCCCCGAAGCGGCGGGCGGTTGCGGCGTCGGCCGGGGTTTCCGCATTGGTGCGTACCTGCATGGTGCGCGTGGTGTCGGCCCAGCCCATCAGTTCGGCGAAATCATCGGAGAGTTGCGGCTGAATGGTGGGGACTTCGCCCAGCATGACCTCGCCGGTTGAGCCGTTGATGGTAACCATATCGCCCTCGCGGATCGTATGCCCCCCGGCGCGGAATTCACCCTTGCTATAATCAATCACCAGCCCGGAAGTGCCGGATACGCAGGGTTTTCCCATGCCGCGTGCGACGACGGCGGCGTGGGAAGTCATACCGCCCCGCGCCGTCAGAATACCCTGAGCGACGTGCATGCCGTGAATATCTTCCGGCGAGGTTTCAATGCGCACCAGCAGGACTTTCTCGCCGTGGCGCGCCTGATCCTCGGCCTTGTCGGCGGAGAATACCACTTTCCCCGATGCCGCGCCCGGTGAGGCGGGCAGTCCCCGTGCCAGCAGGGTTTTGGGCGCTTGCGGGTCGAGGGTCGGATGCAATAACTGATCGAGCGCCAGCGGGTCAATGCGTTGCAGCGCCTCTTCCCGCGTAATCAGCCCTTCGCGCACCATCTCCACGGCGATACGGATACTCGCCGCCGCCGTGCGCTTGCCCGAGCGCGTTTGCAGCATCCAGAGCTTGCGTTGCTGCACGGTGAATTCGATATCCTGCATATCGCGGTAATGTTTCTCAAGAATGCCGAACACCTCAACCAGTTGCGCGAATACATCCGGCATGACTTCTTCCATCGAGGGTAAATCGCCGCCCTGATCCTTGCCCGCGATGGTCAGCGGTTGCGGCGTGCGGATTCCCGCGACGACATCTTCTCCCTGCGCGTTGACCAGATACTCCCCGTAATAGCGATTCTCTCCCGTCGAGGGGTTACGGGTGAAAGCGACGCCGGTCGCGCAATCCTCGCCCATGTTGCCGAACACCATCGCCTGCACGTTGACCGCCGTGCCCCAGCTTGCCGGAATATCGTGCAGGCCGCGATAGGTGCAGGCGCGGGGATTCATCCATGAATCGAATACCGCCTCAATCGCCCCCCATAGCTGTTCATGCGCTTCCTGCGGGAAGGGGTTGCCCGTTTCCGCCTGCACGCGCTCCTTGTATTGCCGCACCGCTTCGCGCAGATCGTCGGCGGTCAGTTCGGTATCCAGCGAGACATTGCGGTCGCGTTTGATTTCTTCGAGGATTTCCTCAAAATGGTAGTGCGAAACGCCGAGCACCACGTCGGAATACATCTGGATGAAGCGCCGGTAGGAATCCCACGCGAAGCGGGCATTGCCGCTTTTACGCTCCAGCCCCGCTATGGTGGTATCGTTCAGGCCGAGATTGAGCACGGTATCCATCATCCCCGGCATGGAGGCCCTCGCGCCTGAGCGCACGGAGACCAGCAGCGGGTTTTCCCCGTCGCCGAAGCGCATGCCGACTTTCTCCTCAACCGTTTTAAGGGCAGTCTCCACCTGCTCGCGCAAGCCTTCGGGAATCCGCTTATCCTCCGCGTAATAGGCGCAGCAGACATCGGTGGTGATGGTAAATCCCGGCGGGACGGGCAGGCCGAGGCGGCTCATTTCGGCAAGATTGGCTCCCTTGCCGCCGAGCAGGTTTTTCATCCCGGCATCGCCCTCGCTCTCGCCGTCGCCGAAGCGGTAGACGAGTTTGGAATCGGGGGCGGTTTGCGGTGCAGTAGCGGTTTGCGGCATCGAAGCAATTCCCTGAGTTCAGTCTTGCAGTTGCGCCAGAGATAATTTGCTTATTCCGGACGGAAGCCTTATACGCTGATCTTCGGTCAGAAACAACTCACATCTGCGGGTTTGCGCGGTGGCAACGTGGATAGCACGGGGAGTTTCATGCCGGTTTGAGCGCGAAGCAAGGCGCTTTTATACAAAATACCCCGATTCACGGCCACACCGTTCAAACAGGAGGTTGGACGCAGGAGCGTTTCAAATCCCGCTAATGCACGATGATCGGATTGCTTGAGTGGATTCACCAGCGCTTCCGCCAAAGACAATTCGCTCGTGACCGCGGAAAAGAAATATTGCCTGAGGTTTGCCATGAATTCCCTGAGCATGGCATTATAGGGAGCATAGCCCTCCACGATATGGATAAAGATATTCGTATCCAGATAAATGCTGCGTCCTTTAAGCCCGGCTAGCCTTACCATTCGTCTCTCAACTTGCGAATTGCATTTACGGCGTCTTCAGGCGTGGGATAGACACCCGGCGCAATGCCGACAAAATCTTCAAGCGGCAGGCCATCCCATTGTTCGCACAGATTGCGGACATGCTCGGAAGTTTCATCGGATAAGGCATTCAGCCCCCTGCCTTCTTCCTCCTCGATCGTCACGCGCACATGGGCATCGGGTTTGAGACCCTGACACCATTGAGGCGGCAGTTCGGATACGGGCACATGGGAGATGATATGTTTTTCCACGGGCTCGTTATGGGATGTGGGGTTCATACTGTTTCACTCTGTTTATCACCACTATAACAAAATAACGATGGATTTGCCAACTTACTATTCCTGCGCAATATTGTTGAATGTTTGCAATCCCACATAATCTATAAGCTGTTGAAATAAAGGACTCAGTAAATATCCACCGCCCCCCATCCAAGAACAATAATGTATTAATCCGGTTCTGCTCAGTCTCGAACAAAAAGCATCCATGTGAGCTATTGTCTCGAAGAGTTTATTGCTGCCTGCCAATATTTTCTGCGCTGCAATATATTGGTTGTTTATAGCTTGGCCTCTTTCATTTTCAGTTTGAGGGGGTACATTGCTAAATTGAATCTATTCCCGCACAATATACCTCTCGCATGTGAAGAGTGGGTAATCAGGAAATATTTTGGTAAAAACGCCTGATGCCAACTTGTGGCATCAGGACTACAGGCCATTTATCAAATCTCCCGATGTTCCGGCAATGATGAAAAAATAATTGCCATCGGGATGCACCATTAGCATGTATAAAAGTTCGGTATTCGTCATTGCGGGGAGTCTCGCAATTATACTGAGACCATTGCATAATCTCCCTCCCGCTTGCGGGAGGGGGATTATGCAATGGTCTCATATTGAACAACACATGCAGGGAGCAGGATCATGCGCAAACTCAGGCTTACTTCAATGACCGTTTTGTCCGCTGCGGCGTTTGCCGTTTTCGCTACGCAGGTCGCCAATGCCGTTGAAGTCAAGATTGGCGGCACGATCAATTTTCAGGCGGGCTATACCGATCAGGAAGACGACTTCGACGTGGCAACCCGCGAATATGGCTTCCGTAACGATACCGAAGTCGTCATAGACGTTGCCGGTGAGTCGGAAGATCACGGTTTTAAATATGGCGCAACCATCGAGCTTGAAGCCGATGTGACCGGCGATGCCCGCGCAGAAGGCCTCAATGCCGATAAGACCTTTATCTGGGTTGAGCCGGGCTATGGACGCTTCGAGCTGGGCAACAACGAAGGAGCCGAGCAGGCAATGGCGGTCAACGCGGCGACTATCGCCCGGGCGACCGGTGGCATTGACGGTGACAACGAGTTTTATATCAACGCTACCGGCATTGGCGGGCTGGCTTCCTTCCTGATTTTCCCCGACCTGCCGACGGCGGATATTGGCGGTATCGCGGAAGATGCAACAAAAGTCACGTTCTATACGCCGAATTTCAGCGGTTTCCAGTTTGGCGTCAGTTTTACGCCGGATGAAGGCGATGGCGGGCAGGTCGCCTCGCGGCTGGATAGCAATGGTGATTTTGAAAATGTCTTTAGTGCCGGCCTGAGTTATGAGGGTGAGTGGGATAATATTGGCTTGCAGGCTTCCATCGTCGGCGAAACCGGAGATAGCGAGCTGGCACTGACCGAAGACCTCAACGCATGGCAAGCCGGTCTGGCCCTGAGTTTCAACGATATTTCGGTAGCCGGTTCCTATGGCGACTGGGATGATAGTGGTCTGGCTTCCGGCTCAAGCGCCGATACCGATTTCTGGACGGCGGGTATCGCCTATGCCAAAGAAGACTGGGGTGTCAGCGCCACATGGTTTGACAGCGACCGCGGCGGCAACGATTACGAAAGCCTCGTGCTGGGTGTGGATTATACGCCGGTGTCCGGCCTGACGCCTTATGCCGAAGTCACCTTCTTCGATGCCGATGAGGCGGGTGTTGCACTGGATAACGACGGCACGATACTCCTGCTTGGAACCTATTTGAATTTCTAGAGATTATGGTTTTATATGCCACTTCGGGCGCATCTTTGGGTGCGCCCTTTTTTTTGCGCTTTCGGGTTCATTGCGAAGCAGGATGAGGCCATTGCATCACTCGTCATTGCGACCCTGAGCGTAGCGAAGGGGAAGCAATCCAGTCAAAATAAGTTTTTTGTTTTCGCTGGATTGCTTCGTCGCTTTCGGCTCCTCACAATGACGAAAATAGCGGTGTTTTCGAGCGATGCAATGGTCTCATACATGGACTTTATTTTCTGATTACCCACGTTACTCAGGTAGGCTTCACCCCAACCCTCTCCCCCTTCAAAAAAAGGGGGAGGGGGAGTATCACCGTGATTGCGGCGGACTCTGAAATCCCCTCTCCCCGCCAGCACCCATGAAATGGGGTGCTGGCAGCTCTAATAACATAGCACCCCACTTTGTGGGTGCTATGAATGGGGAGAGGGTGGGTTTTCCTTAGCGATCCTAAGCGTAGCGGCAGGCGAGCTTAGCAGTTTGCGGAAAACTATTTTGACGGGTGATTTTGTCGTTGTTTTTGTCCTCGAATCCTCATGTACCCTCAAGTACACTCCGGTTCTGCGGGCAAAAACGCCTGAAAATCTCCTCGCCAAAACGTTTCTCCGCAAACTGTTAGGAAAACCGGGTGAGGGGGAAGTATGAAAAAAATCAACCGGAGCATACGGGGTAATCAG
>JAKFYP010000025.1 GCA_021730835.1 Alphaproteobacteria bacterium | reverse complement strand
GCCCGAAGCCGACGCGGCCGATGAAGTGAAGCTCAACCCGGCGGAGCTGCGCATCGACACCTTCCGCGCCAGCGGCGCGGGCGGCCAGCACATCAACAAAACCGACAGCGCCATCCGCATCACCCATTTGCCGACCAATATCGTCGTGCAGTGCCAGACTTCGCGCTCACAGCATAAAAACCGGGCGGAAGCCTATAAGATGCTCAGAAGCAAGCTTTATGAGCGTGAATTGCAGGAGCGTGAGGCGAAGGCCGACGCCATGAACGCCCAGAAAACCGAGGTGGGCTGGGGGCATCAGATTCGCTCTTATGTGCTGCACCCCTACCAGATGGTCAAGGATTTGCGCACCGGTGAGGAAACCGGCAATACCGCCGCCGTGCTTGACGGGGATATAGACGCTTTCCTCTCCGCCGCGCTGGCGGCGCGCATTAAGGGCAAAGACGCCTGAGGCCGGGCCATAAGCAAGAGGTGATGGAAAGGCAACAGGAAACAGAGTATCCTAATCTTTTGGCGCGATCATGTCCTCGGGCCGTACCCATTCCTTAAACTGTTCTTCTGTCAGTAACTTCAACTCCAACGCCGCCTGTTTGAGGGTTGTGCCTTCCTTATGGGCTTTTTTGGCGATTTTTGCAGCGTTATCATAGCCGATATGCGGGTTTAAGGCGGTGACCAGCATCAGCGATTCATCGCGCAATGTCTCAATGCGCTGGCGGTTAGCCTCGATCCCGACAACGCATTTATCGGTAAAGCTCTCTGCGGCATCCGCCAGCAGGCGGATGGATTGCATGACGTTATAGATGATTACCGGCTTGAAGACGTTGAGTTCAAAATGCCCGCTCATTCCGGCGACCGATACCGTCACCTGATTGCCGATGACCTGTGCGCAAACCATTGTCATGGCCTCGCACTGAGTCGGGTTGACTTTGCCCGGCATGATCGAGGAGCCGGGTTCGTTCTCGGGTAGCTGCAACTCACCGAGGCCGCAGCGCGGGCCGGAGCCGAGCAGCCGGATATCGTTGGCGATTTTCATCAGCGCGCAGGCCAGCGTATTGAGAATGCCGTGCAGGGTGACCAGTCCGTCATGCGCCGCCAGCGCTGCGAATTTATTGGGCGCGCTACAGAATGGCAGGCCGGTCAGTTTCGCCACGTTAACGGCGAATGCTTCTGCGAAACCCTTTTTGCTGTTGATGCCCGTGCCGACCGCCGTGCCGCCCTGAGCCAGTTGCAGCACGCCCTGCAACGCCTGATCGTTTTTCAGGGCCATCAGCACATGATCGAGCTGCGCGACATAGCCGGAAAATTCCTGCCCCAGCGTCATCGGCGTCGCATCCTGCAAATGGGTGCGGCCTATCTTGATAATATCGGCGAAGGCGTCACTTTTGGCCTGAAGGGCGTCACGCAGCTTTTTCAGCGCCGGGATCAGAGCGCGGTGTATCTCCGTCGCGGCGGCGATGTGCATGGCGGTCGGGTAGGTATCGTTGGAGGACTGGCCCATATTGACGTGATCGTTGGGGTGGACGGGCTGCTTGGAGCCGATTTCCCCGCCCAGCAGCTCTATCGCCCGATTGGAGATCACCTCGTTGGCATTCATGTTGGTTTGCGTACCCGAGCCGGTCTGCCAGACTTTTAGCGGGAAATGGTCGTCGAGACTCCCCTCCATGACCTCGGTGGCGGCGGTGACAATCGCCGCGCCAAGCTTTTTATCGAGTACGCCAAGCTGCATATTGGCTTCGGCGGCGGCGCGCTTGAGCAGCCCCAGCGCCCGTACCAGCGGGATCGGCATGGTTTCCGTGCCGATAGCAAAATTAATCAGGGAACGCGCCGTCTGCGCCCCGTAATATTTATCCGTTGGAACCTCAATCGGCCCAAAACTGTCGGTTTCCGTGCGTGTATCGTGCATTGACTCGATCCCCCTGAAATGTGTATGGTAGTCTCCAATTACATATACGCTCCGGCGTCAAAAAAAAAGCAGCTTTGGCAAGATGTGGCATTCTCGGAACATTCAGGGAATCGGCTGGGTAATTTTGACCGGGCTCCTCATCATCACGATCAACACCATCGCCCGGATCCTCATTCAGGATTACGGCTATCATTTCTGGCAGATTCTCTTTTTCTACTGCGCGCTGGGTTGCGTGGTTTACCTGCCGCTGGTGCTAAAATCGCATACCAGCTTCCATACGATGCGCATCAGGCTCCATTTCCTCCGCGCCTGCCTTGAATTTTGTGGGTTTTCGCTTGTTTTTCTGGCCCTCACGAAGTTGCCGCTGCCGGTGCATACCGCCCTGAGCTTTACTTCACCGCTGTTTGGGGCGATTGCCGCCGTGGTTTTCCTCAAGGAAAAAAGCAGCCGTCATCGCTGGCTGGCGCTTGGTATGGGCTTTGTTGGCGTACTGATCGTTACGCGTCCGTGGGCAACGTCGTTTGGCTCATCCGCCCTGATTATGGTGCTGGCGGCGGTGTGTTTTTCCATTTGTATGATCTGCATTAAAAAACTTACCTATACCGAACCGTCTTCCCGTATCGCTTTTTATATGCTGTTTTTAACCGCCATGATTGCCCTGCCATTTGCTGCGGCGCACTGGCAAATGCCGCAATCCGCTCATCTGCCCTATATCCTCTTTATGGGCGTGCTCGTGGCGCTGGTGCAGTTTAGCGTCACGCAGGCTTTCTCAAAGGCGGATGTGACCCTCATCAGCCCGTTTTTTTTCGTCAATCTGCTCTGGTCAGCGCTTTATGGCTGGATGGTTTTTGGAGAAATCGTCAGCCTGTGGACGGTCGCAGGCGGGGCGGTTATTTTGCTGGGGGCGTTTTATGCGGCGCACCATGCCCGCCGCAGCGAATCGAAAAATGTCGTCACCGGTGTCTGTATCG
This sequence comes from Alphaproteobacteria bacterium, assembly GCA_021730835.1. Lineage (GTDB taxonomy): Bacteria > Pseudomonadota > Alphaproteobacteria > Rickettsiales > UBA998 > JAKFYP01. The sequence continues at coordinate 6,036 of JAKFYP010000025.1, read as the reverse complement.
GCGGGGAGGGGGGCGTGGTGCAGATTGGTGAGGAACTGGCTACGGCGTCTTCGACCGTGCATCCGAACTGATTTTCTCCATCGCCTGCAATTGATGGGCGTGGGCTTCGCGCAGCATGGCGCGCAGGGTTTCCTTGTCAATCGCCCCGTTGAACTCCCGAACCGGCTTGCCATTGCTAAATAGCACCATATAGGGTACTCCCCCGGTGTACCGCATGCCAAAGCTGTGCAGGAACTTGCCGATTTCGGTGTAGTATTCCGGCTCGAAGAAATAAACCGGGAAAGCAAGCGCTGGCTGGCTGGCAAGGTAAGTATCAATGGCTTGCCGTTCATGGTCGATGGTCATGGCGGCGAGGCGGAATTTTTCCGGCTCCTCGGCTTGCAGGGCGATTAAATCGGGGATGAGCTGCTTGCAGTAGGGACACCAGGAGGCAAAAATCATAAACAGGGCGGGGCGGTCGGATTCCTGTATCCATTTATGCAACATCGGCGCACTGAGGCGTTCGGCGTGCAGGCCGGGGCCGCCAAGCGCCGGAGCGTCAACCGACTCAAATGCCCGCCGCGCCGCTTCTTCAAGGCTGAGCGTGCCCTTTTCGGATTGCTCGAGGATAAAACCGATGGCCCACAGTGCAAAGCAGATCACCAGAGTGATATTGAGAATCCGGTCAAATCGCTTCCATCCGCTTTTCATCCTCCCAGAATAACCTCGTGGTTGTCAGGATGCAATCCTTGGGTTATGAGAAGCCGGTAACTGAATCGTAGAAAAACCATGACAAAGAACATCAAAAAAGTCGTGCTGGCCTATTCCGGCGGGCTGGATACCTCGGTCATCCTGCGCTGGCTACAGGATACATACGGTTGCGAAGTGGTAACGTTTACCGCTGACATCGGGCAGGGCGAGGAGGTGGAGCCGGCTCGCGCCAAGGCAGAAATGCTCGGGGTGAAGGATATTTTCATCGAGGATTTGCGCGAGGAATTCGTGCGCGATTATGTTTTCCCGATGTTTCGCGCCAATGCGCTCTATGAGGGAGTCTACCTGCTGGGAACCTCGATTGCCCGGCCCCTGATCGCCAAACGCCAGATTGAGATTGCCCGCGAGGTCGGGGCCGATGCCGTCTCGCACGGGGCGACCGGCAAGGGCAACGATCAGGTGCGCTTCGAGTTGGGCTATTACGGGTTGCAGCCGGATATCCGGGTTATCGCTCCGTGGCGCGAATGGGAGCTGAATTCCCGCACCAAACTGATCGAATACGCCGAGGCCCATCAGATTCCCATCCCGAGGGGCAAGCGCGGCGAAGCGCCTTATTCGATGGATGCCAATTTGCTGCATATCTCCTATGAGGGCAAGGCGCTGGAAGACCCGTGGGTTTCCCCGGATGAGGAAATGTTTCGCCGCACCGTATCGCCTGAAAAAGCCCCCGATACGCCGCAAACCATCGAAATTGAGTTTGAGAAAGGGGATCCCGTCGCCGTGGACGGTAAAAAAATGTCTCCCGCTACCCTGCTTGCCCATCTCAACGGGGTGGCGGGAGCGCACGGGGCAGGGCGGCTTGATCTGGTGGAGAATCGTTATGTCGGCATGAAATCGCGGGGCGTCTATGAAACGCCCGGCGGAACCGTGCTGCTGGCGGCGCGCCGGGCGATGGAATCCCTCACGCTCGACCGCGAGGCGGCGCATTTGAAAGATGACCTCATGCCGCGCTATGCCTCGCTGATCTATAACGGCTACTGGTTTTCGCCTGAGCGCCGGATGTTGCAGGCCTTAATTGACGCTTCGCAGGAGCATGTTACCGGTACGGTACGGCTGCGGCTTTATAAGGGCAATGTCATGGTTGAGGGCAGAAAATCCCCGTATTCGCTCTATTCCGCCGCCCATGTCACCTTTGAGGAGGATGCGGTTTACAACCAGCGTGACGCCGAGGGCTTCATCCGGCTTAATGCGCTGCGTCTGCGGCTGGCAGGGCGGTAGCGAAGTAAAAAATGAAATGGCCGTATTAGTAGCAGAATTGATTGAGTATCGCCCCAAATACTGCTATAATGCTCTGTAGTCCACTTATAGTATCACTCTTTCAGGCAGTAATATTATGGCCATCAATCCTTTTGAACCGGAAGCACCGGGTAGCGGGCAACATGCGGCAGCGGCGTCTTATGAGGCTCCGGCGGGCTTTACCGGAGATAGCATGCCCAAGGATATGGGCCAACTGGATGCGGAAGCTATCCAGCGCAACTCGCATACCGGCCCGCAACTCTCTCCGGAAGAAATGGATATGGCGATGGCCGATATCCGTAACAAGGTAATGCAGGGCGCGCAGAATAATCTGGTAGCGGATGAAATTCTTGCCCAGATTCCGCCTTCCATGCAGCAACTGGCAGCGCAGGAAATCCAGCGCAGCCATCCACATCCGGATGAAACAGCCAAGCAACGCGATGACCGGATAGCCGAAGAACAAAGAATGATTGCCAATGCCATCGGCGGACTGGCCGGTGTGGCGGCGCTTGGCGCGGGCGCGGCGGCGATGGGTTTCGCCGGCGATGATGAAATGACGATGGCATCCGACGCACCGGCGATGGCCGCTCCGGCGGTTGCGTCCACGGCGCTGGCTTCCCAGATGATGGCCAACGATATTGCGCTGGAGACACAGCAGGGACAGGCGCAGGCGGCTCAGGAGGCGGCGACGAAAGCGGCTGAGGGGCAGCAGCAACAGCAGGCGTCGAAATATTCCTTGAGCGCTATGCTGGGCGCGCTGGTGGAATGGTTTGACGGGATCAAGGAAAAAATGGTAGCGGCTCTCAGCCCGGAATCGCATCAGGCGGTAAGGGCGGAGGGGCTGGCGCTGGCCGATAATAACGTGCGGGCCATTGAGCATACGCCGCGTGAACGCCTGTCCGATCTCTCCCCCGTGGCGGGCCTTGGTGCGACTCGGAAGGCCGAGTTGTCCGTCTGATTCGACTGACCCGCCCCCTCCTTACGGATATCCTTGGCAATGATCCTGCGGTGCGCTAGTCTTGGCGCATGTCCGTTTCCGTTTCCTTTTCGCGCTATATGGCAAGGCAGTTCATGGCCGCCACGCTGGTGGTGCTGGCGCTGGCGCTGGCCGTCGCCGGGCTGATTGACCTTGTGGAACTGCTGCGCCGCACGGCGTCCAAGGAAAACGTGCCATTCTCCGCCGTGCTGGAAATGATGCTGCTTAAACTGCCGCATATGACCGAGGAGCTGGCTCCTTTCGTTATCATGATCGGCGGGATGGTGGCGCTGCATCGTCTAACCCGCTCGCAGGAGCTTGCCGCCGCCCGCGCCTCGGGCATCTCGGTCTGGCAGTTTCTGGCTCCCGTACTCGGCGTGGCGATGATGCTGGGCGCGTTTCTCATCATGGTATTCAACCCGTTATCCTCGGCCATGCTGTCACGCTATGAGCATCTGGAGTCGCGCTATATCTCCGGCAATTCCAGCGTGTTTTCGGTCTCCTCCTCAGGGCTGTGGCTGCGGCAGGCGGATCAGTCCGGCGCGACGCTGCACAGAAAAAAAGTGGCTGAATATATCCTGCATGCCAGCCATATCCAGCAGGAAGATTTCACCATGTCCGATGTCACCCTGTTTGCTTACGGAAAAGACGGGGCGTTTATCGGGCGAATTGACGCGCAGGCCGCGAGGCTCGACATTGGCTACTGGCAACTGAGCGATGCGATGGTTTCCGTGCCCGGCCTTGCGCCCGAGCGGCGCGATAATCTGCGCCTGAAGACCGATCTGAAAATCACCGAGATACAGGATAGCTTCGCTGAGCCGCGCACGCTTTCCTTCTGGGCGCTATCGGGATTCATCCGCACGCTGGAGCAGGCCGGGTTCTCGGCGTTGCGCCACCGTATCTACTGGCATGCGGCGCTTTCCACTCCGTTGTTGCTGGTGGGTATGGTGCTGATTGCCTCGGTATTTTCGCTGCGCCAGCCCCGGCGCGGCAAAACCGGCTGGATGGTTGCCGGGGGGCTGATTACCGGGTTTTTGCTCAATTTCCTGCTCAGCCTGTTTCACGCCTTCGGCACGTCGGGTAGCCTGCCGGTTTTGCTGGCGGCCTGGGCGCCTCCGGCCATTGTGATGATGGCCGGGCTGGCATTGTTGTTGCATCTGGAGGACGGTTAATCTTGACACGCAACCCAAAACGCCTAAAGAAAGGTGTTTAAACTTGGGATAACATAGAATGAACCCGGAACCTGCATCGCATCGCGCCTCCCCTGTGGTGATCACCCTGCCCGACGGCAGCGCCCGTGAATACCCCGCGCCGGTGACCGGATTCGCCGTCGCGGAGAGTATCGGGGCCGGGCTGGCCAAGGCGGCGCTGGCCATGAAGGTGGATGGCACGCAGCGCGATCTTTCCCATGAGATTACCGAAAACGCCCGTGTCAGCCTGCTGACCGTGCGTGACGAAGAGGGCCTCGACATCATGCGCCATACCACGACGGCGCAGGCGTTGGCGCGGGCGGTCAAGGAGCTGTGGCCTGAGGCGAAGCTGGCGATTGGCCCGACGATTGAGCACGGGTTTTATTACGATATTGATCTTGACTACAAGATTACGCCGGACGATCTGCCGAACATCGAAGCGAAGATGAAGGAGATTATCGGGCGGGGGTTGCCCGTGCGCCGCGAGATGTGGCCCCGCGACAAGGCGATAGCGATGTTTCGGGGGCGCGGCGAAGAATATAAGGCCGAGTTGATTGAAAACGCGCCCGAGGACGATACCACCGAGCGCGGCAGGATTTCGCTCTACCGGCAGGGCGAGGGCGAGGATGCGTTCATAGACTTATGCCGTGGCCCGCATGTGCCCGAGATGGGCAAAATATCTCCCGCTTTCAGGCTGACGCGGCTGGCGGGGGCCTACTGGCGCGGCGATTCCCGCAACAAGATGCTGCAACGGATTTACGGGGTAGCGTTTGCCGGTGAGAAGGAACTCAAGGCGCATCTGACGATGCTGGAGGAAGCCGAGAAGCGCGACCATCGGCGGCTGGGCAGGCAACTCGGGCTGTTCCACATGCAGGAAGAGGCGATAGGTCAGGTGTTCTGGCACGACAAGGGCTGGACGCTCTATCGCCAGCTTGAGGAATATGTCCGCCGTAAAATCCGCGCCGGGGGTTATATTGAGGTCAGGACGCCGGTGTTGGTTGATCGCGCCTTGTGGGTAGCTTCCGGCCACTGGGAGAAATTCCGTGAGAATATGTTTACCGTAGCGGGCGAGAGTGAAGATGAGGTGCTGGCCATCAAGCCGATGAACTGCCCGTGCCATGTGCAGATATTCAATCAGGGTTTGCGTTCCTACCGTGATTTGCCGCTGCGCATGGCCGAGTTTGGCTCGTGCCATCGCAACGAGCCGTCAGGTGCGCTGCACGGGCTGATGCGCGTGCGGGCGATGGTGCAGGATGATGCGCATATTTTCTGCACGGAAGATCAGATATTAGCTGAGACCGAGCGGTTTTGCACGTTGTTGCAGGAAGTCTATGACGAACTGGGTTTCAGGGAAGTGCGTGTCAGGCTGGCGACACGGCCCCAAGTGCGCGCCGGGTCGGATGAGACATGGGACAAGGCCGAGGCGGCACTGGAGAAAGCCGTGCAGGAAGTCGGTCTGGAATATACCGTTGAGCCGAATGAAGGCGCGTTTTACGGCCCGAAACTGGAATTCCACCTGAAGGATTCAATTGGGCGAAGCTGGCAATGCGGTACGCTGCAACTCGATTTCGTATTGCCCGAGCGGCTGGATGCCTCTTATATCGGTGAGGACGGGGCCAAACACCGCCCGGTGATGCTGCATCGCGCTATTTTAGGGTCGCTCGAGCGTTTCATCGGGATTCTCATTGAGGAATATGCCGGGAAATTCCCCTTCTGGCTGGCTCCCTTGCAGGTCGTCGTCGCGCCGATTACCAACGCGCAGGACGCCTATGCGCTTGAGGTGACGGCGGCGCTGAAAAAAGCCGGTATCCGGGCTGAGGCCGATATTACGTCCAATAAGATCAACTACAAGGTGCGCGAATACTCCGAGTTGAAAGTGCCGGT
>JAKFYP010000013.1 GCA_021730835.1 Alphaproteobacteria bacterium | reverse complement strand
CTATCTAGCCCTGCGGGCTTGCCAGTCGCGTGCCCTCCCACGTAGCACCCGCATGCGGGGTGCTACGCCTTAATAAAAGCTGGAGCATCCCGCAAGCGGATGCTCCAGAGGGGAGGGCGGTATAGTGTGTTTATGAAATATATAATCGCCATATATTTTGTTGACGTTTATCCGGCATAGCCGGACCGTGATGTTGATGGATACATGCTTTAAGAAAAGTGCTTGCGATCAATGTCGGCCAAAACGACCTCCATATCCAGCATCTCAGCGGAACCATCCTCTATGGATTGCATGCGTTGCATGACAATCGAACGTATACGATCCGCCTCTGCGTTATCAATTTCATCCGTTTCAGAAAGATGAAAAAAATGGCGAAGCGCCGCTCCAACCACCTCGCTGGCATCAGCATAGACACCGCTCTCTACCCGGTCTTTAACCAAACTTTCCAGTTCACGCGGCAAAGAAACATCCATTATAACCCCTTCGCTGTGTTCTAAGGCATTTTATATCCCGACAAACCGTCTATAAAGATATTTTCTACATTTTTTTCGACAAAAATCCTCGTTTGTCATCATTTTGTCATGATATGCCAGTAAAATGAGAAAATCCGGAGAGGCGCATCATGAAAATCGGGCAAATACTGGGTACGACTTTCGGAGCCGCAGGGCTGGGAGTGGCGGGAGCCGCCGCAGGCCTGTATCTGGGAGTGGATTTCGACGAACTAGGCTCGGTTTTCGATAGCGTTGCCGATAAGCTGGCCGAGGCACCCGGATTCGATAGCAAAATCGCCGAAGCAGGCGTTGATGCGATTAGCGACATCGTCGAAAAGCACCCGAAATTTCTGGAAGCAACGTTTAAAGCAGGTGGCACAGGGAAAGATATTGCTGCATCCATACCCAATGCGCTCCCTGCACTGACTAACGAGGTTTCCGCATCGCTCAGTCAAAACGAAATTGCGGGCTACAATTTGTTTCGGGACAATTTCGCCACTTTGCGCCCGGCTATGATCAAACTCGCGGAAGAGGCCCACGGGGCAGTGCTTCCGACGATCCTGAGCGGTGGTGTCGGCGCGATCGGCGGCGGCATTATCGGCTATAAAGTTACGGACGACTCCTCCCCCGCGCCGCAGCCACACTCTGAATATCCCGAAAACCACTGGCAGGAATACGAAAGCGTTCGTCGCAACCAGCCTCGCCCCGTCACCCAACGCACCTGACTGGAGAATGTGGCGAAAACGACTGTTTTGTGAGCAACCCAGCGAGCGTACATTGACATACGCGACATGAGCAGCACGGAAAACAGCCATTTGCAGGCCACTCTACGTCTTGTGACGACACTATCTGGAGCGTTTTTGTTTTAGTTGTGCGTCCATTACCCCTCCTGCTGAGCGTAAACGTTGTTGGCCTTGCGCTGGAGGTCGTAGACCACTTCGATATACTTGGCGGTATTGCCGACATTGCGTTGCACGTCAATCATACGCACCAGTTCGGTGACGCCCGTGACATTGGATTTCTCCAGTACCCCGTGCAGCACGCGGGAGTTATCCGGCGGTAGCGGCGCTTCGTCGGTGCGGAATAAAGAAGCCGATTCCTGCACCATATTCTGCCGGTTGGCGAATTCGGCAACGCCCAGCGTCGCCCGCTCGTCACCGTCCACGACGATGGCCCCGTTCTCATGAATCACGACCTGATTATCCTCGGGCGCGAACTGAATACGCGCCCCGCCGTCATCAAGTACGGGATAACCTTCTGAAGTAGTCAGGAAACCGTTGCCGTCGATCTGGAAATTCCCGGCTCTGGTGTAACGCTCGCCCTGCGGTGTCTCAATGGTGAAGAATCCCTCGCCCTGAATAGCGGCATCCAGCGGGTTGCCGGTAGTGCGCAACGGGCCGTTGGTAGTGTCGTGATAGGAGGCGATGTCCTGCGTGAAGGCCATTTTATTGCGGTTCCCATCATCGACAAGATAGTCGGTAAACATCATTTTTTCGGCCTGATAGCCGGTCGTATCGACATTGGCGATGTTATTGGCGACCATGCTCATGTCACGAAACAGGGCGGTCTGGCGGGAAAGGACGATATAGATGCCGTTATCCATTGCGGTACTCCTCGGATGTTCCCCTCAGGACAAGCAAGGAGCGTGCCAGAGTATATTGACTCATTTGCAGGTTCCTATACCACCTTCACCAGTTTGTGCTTTTTCTTTCCGGCTGAGAGCCTGACCGGCCCGGCATCCGCCATTTCCTGCAAGGCGATGGCGGCGTTCTCGTCGGTCACCGGGGTGTCGTTGATGCGCGCCCCGCCGCCTCGCACCAGCTCCCGCGCCTTATTGCCGGAAGCCGCCAGCCCGGCCAGCAGGAATAATTTATAGGCCGGGAGGCTGCCGTTTTCCAGCTCGCCGGAGGAGATGGAAGCCATCGGGAGCGACTCTGCCGCCTCACCCTGCTCGAAGGCGCGACGGGCAGTCTCCAAAGCCTCACCGGCGGCATCCCGCCCGTGCAGCAGGGCGGTGGCTTCCGTCGCCAGTATCTTCTTGGCTTCGTTGATAGCCTGCCCTTCCAGTGCTTCCAGCCGGTTGATTTCCTCCATCGGCAGTTCGGTAAACAGCCGCAGGAATCGCCCGACATCACCGTCCCCGGTATTGCGCCAGTATTGCCAGTAATCGTAGGGGGAAAACATATCGGCATTCAGCCACACCGCCCCGTCGGCGGTCTTGCCCATTTTCACACCGGAAGCGGTGGTCAGCAGCGGCGTGGTGAGGCCGTATAGCTGGTTTGTAGTAACCCGGTTTTCCAAATTTTCAATTACATCAGAAACACCTGAATCATCTAATTCTTTTAACGATTTTCCTTGGTGAAATTGGTTGATCTTAATTAGCGTATCCATTGCGTCATTGTCTGTAACATGATCTCCCAATTTGGTTCCCATCACGATGTTACCCCATTGATCGGAGCCGCCGATTTGCAGGCGGCAGCCATAGCGCCGGTTCAACTCAACGAAGTCATACGCCTGTAGCACCATGTAATTGAATTCGAGGAAAGAGAGGTGGCTTTCACGATCCAATCTCTGCTTAACGCTTTCCATCGTCAGCATACGATTGACGGAGAAATACCGCCCGTAGTCGCGCAAAAACTCGACGTAATTCAACCCGTCCAGCCAGTCGGCGTTATTGACGGTCATGGCATCGGTATTTAATCCACCGGAATTATGCCCTATGGCTGGATTTTCGCCTTCGCGGGAATGACAATCCTCCTCAAACCTCAAAAAACCCGAACCATCTTCTTTAATGGAAAACACCTGCCGGATACCGCGCATATTCTCTGCAATCGCCGCCTCGTCGAGCAACTGGCGCGACTGGTCTTTACCGGAAGGATCACCGATTTTCGTTGTGCCGCCGCCGAGCAATACGATCGGCTTATGGCCGCATTTTTGAAACCAGCGCAGGATCATGATCTGCACGAGGCTGCCGACATGCAGGCTGGGGGCGGTGCAGTCAAAGCCGATATAGGCGACCAGCGGGCGGTTGTTCTGCTCGTGCTCATGCAGCAATGCGTCAAGCGCCGTTGCGTCGGTGCATTGATGGATGAAGCGGCGCTCCTCCATGATGCGGAGAAATCTGTATCGGTAGGGCATATTCGCATCGTTCATAGCCGGATGTATAAACGCGGTGTCGCCCGGACGCAACTTCTTTGCCGTAATGGGGGTTTGCTGGTAAGAAAAAGGATAGTCACCAGAATATATCTTTGACGATATATATCATTTATGGTATATTTATGGAATGGATCGTTGATTTTCATCCGTTGTTTCTGGAAGAGGTGCAGCGTCTGGCGCTGGAAGTGCGCAAAGCTATGGCGGAAGAAATCAGGATACTTGAGGCCATTGGCCCCCGCTTGGGGCGTCCACAGGTGGATACGCTGAAAGGATCAAAACACGCCAATATGAAGGAGATACGGTTTGATGCGGATCACGGCGTCTGGCGAGTCGCCTTTGCATTCGATCTGGAACGTAAAGCGATATTGCTTGTGGCGGGCGACAAGGCCGGAGTCAGCCAGAAGCGTTTTTACAAACAACCGATTAAAACTGCCGATGAACGTTTTAGCGATCATCAGATGCGACTGAAGGAGAAGAAGCAATGACGCTTGGCCCACACGCACAGACATTCTGGGATACAATACCGCCCAATGACCGCAAGGAGATTGAAGCGCGTGCGGCAAGGCGTATTGCTGAATATCGTAATTTGCAGGAAGTGAGAAAAGCGGCCGGATTGACTCAGAGTAAGATATCCCGGGAACTGGATGTACCGCAGTCGAATATATCGCGAATGGAGAAAAGCTCGGATATGTTGCTTTCGACATTGCGCGGTTATATCGAAGCGATGGGCGGCAAGCTGAATCTGACCGTAGAGTTGCCCAATCAGCCGCCGGTTATTTTAACCGGTTTAGGCGACCTCATTGAGGAATCCGGCCCGCGTCAGGATAGCTAACACGAAATTACTACAAGGGAGACTTCCATGCCCAACGTCCTGCGCGCTATCGGACTAATGAGCGGCACTTCCGCCGACGGGATTGACGCCGCGCTCATTCAGACCGACGGGGAGGAAATCTACCTGCGCGGCTCGCATTTGACGGAACCTTACGTTGAGGCGATGCGCACGCGTATCCATGCGGCGATGCGCGGCGAGGGCGATATCCTGATGCTCGAGCAGGAGCTGACCCTGCTGCATGCCGAGATCGTGCGCAAGCTGCTGATAAAGGCGCAACTCAAGCCGATTGACGTGACGGTGATCGGTTTCCACGGGCAGACATTATTTCACAGGCCGGAGATCGGCATCACGCATCAGATCGGCAACGGGGCGCTGCTGGCCGAGAAAACCGGCATCAACGTAGTGACGGATTTCCGGCGGCGCGACGTGGCGGCGGGCGGCGAAGGCGCGCCGCTGATTCCGCTTTTCCATGCCGCGCTGGGCCGCGAGCTGGAATTGCCGCTGGCCGTGGTCAATATCGGCGGGATTGCCAATGTTACCTGGGTAGGCCGCTCGGAGCATAACGTGCGCAGCCTGCTTTCCCATGACATTCTGGCTTTCGATACCGGGCCGGGCAACGTGCTGCTGGATGAATGGGTGCGCCGCCACACCGGCCAGCCCTACGATGAGGACGGCAAGCTGGCGCTGGCGGGTAAAATCCACCGGGATATTGTCGCGGGTTATCTGGGCGACGCGTATTTTCGCAAGATCCCGCCTAAGTCGCTCGATCGCCATGCGTTCAGCCTGCGCCCGGTTGAGGGGTTGTCGCTCGAAGACGGCGCGGCGACGCTGGCGCAGGTCACGGCGGAGACTATCGCCACCGCATCCACCCATTTCCCCGCACCGGTCAATCGCTGGCTGGTCAGCGGCGGCGGCAGGCGTAACCCGGCGGTGATGACCGCGCTGGCCGAATGTATCCTCGGGGAGCCGATGCGCCTGAGCCGCTCCGAAGCCATCGCGCCGCCGTCGTTTCTGACCCGGCACGCGGGCGGCATCGTCGAGCCGGTCGAGGCCGTGGGCTGGGAAGGGGATGTGATGGAAGCACAGGGATTCGCGTTTCTGGCGGTGCGGGCCATGCGGCAGTTACCGCTCAGCCTGCCGACGACGACCGGAGTTAACCGGCCTGTGACGGGCGGCGCTTTTTATCCTGCATAAGCCGCTCATTCGCCAGCCCCTCAAGGCGGGAGGCGATATAGGCGCGCACGGTTTCTTCCAGTTCATCCTGCGCGTTGCGGTAATAGTGATCCGATCCTTCAAATACCTCGTATTTGATGGTCGAATATTTCTGATGCTTCAGCTTTTCAGCAAATTTGTTCACGTCCTCGACCTTGACAATATCGTCACGATCACCCTGCGTAATCAGGCCAGAGGCCGGGCAGGGAGAGAGAAATGAGAAATCATACATCCCGGCGGGAGGAGAGACTGCCACAAACCCGTCAATCTCCGGGCGGCGCATCAGAAGCTGCATCGAAATCCACGAGCCGAAGGAAAATCCCGAAACCCAGCAGGAGGCGGCATCCGGGTTATAATGCTGAAGCCAGTCCATCGCGGCGGCGGCGTCGCTTAATTCGCCCTCACCGTTGTCGAACCTGCCCAGCGAGCGCCCGACACCCCGGAAGTTGAAGCGCAACACCGAAAATCCGCTGCGGGCAAAGGCCTGAAACAGCCGGTAGACAATCTTGTTGTTCATCGTGCCGCCGTAAAGCGGGTGCGGGTGCAGCACAAGCGCCAGCGGGGCACGGGACTGGGGGTTATGGTGGTAGCGTCCCTCCAGTCTTCCCTCGGGGCCGTTGAATATCACTTCGGGCATGTGGTTCCTGTTGCTACGCTGGCGGGCGTATATTATTTCTGGTGCGATTGCGGATGTTTGCTGATAATACAGTGCGCGGCGGTTTTCAATGGTTTTTTAGGGAAGAGCGGCATGACGCGCTATGTAAATACGGATAAGGCATCCCCTGTCGCTGAAATCCGTGACGGCGACGGAGGGGTTGAGATTGTATTCCGGGGAGGCAGGGAGAAGGCGGAAGCGGCATTAGGCAATGTGCAAAAGATTTTATATGCTGTCCCAAAAGATATAATGAGGTTGCTAAGGCAGTATAGCGACTCGGGGCAGGCAGATGACACATGGCTGGAGCGCATGGGCATCTCCGGGGAACACCATGCAGATGCAAGAGAAACAGTCGGGCTTTTGCAACAAATGCTGGCGGTGACAGAGGGGGACAGGCAAAAAAATCCCGGCAAAACGGATGCGCAACTGATAGAAAATAAATTGCAGTTTCTGGAAAGATTAATTTCCGGGGTGTTAGGAAATACTCCTGATACAGAGCAAACGGTTGCCAGTGAGTTCAGGGTTGAATTGGGAACGGATAAAGCGGGAAAATCCGTCTGCCATATTACCGGCACGACCGGGCAAGAACATACGGCGCAGGAAATTCTTGGACTGCTGGCTAAGGAGGATTTTTTATCCGTTGATGCGTTTCGGGAGGAAGAGGCGTATAGAGGAATATGCTAAAGAGCACAAAAGGGAAGGGATATGCTGGAAAGTTTGAAAAAAGATTTGAGCGCGGTGATGGTGCGCGACCCGGCGGCGCGCAGCAGGCTGGAGGTGGTATTATGCTATCCGGGTTTCCATGCGCTGTGCTTTCATCGTCTGGCGCATTGGTTGTGGCATAAGAATATCCGCCTGCCAGCCCGCTGGTTGTCCTACTTTTCCCGTTTTTTCACCGGCATCGAGATTCACCCGGCGGCAGTAATTGGTGAGGGAGTGTTTATTGATCACGGTATGGGGGTGGTCATCGGCGAAACCGCGATTATCGGCGATAATGTCACGATCTATCATGGGGTGACGCTGGGTGGTATCTCGCTCGATAAAGGGCCGCGTCATCCACGGATCGGCGACGGCGTGATTATCGGGGCGGGAGCCAAGCTGCTTGGCCCGGTGCGGATCGGTGAGGGAGCGCGCATCGGCTCCAACGCCGTGGTGGTGGACGATGTGGCCGAGCATACGACGGTGGTGGGTGTTCCGGCGCATCCGCTGGTGCGTGATATGGATGCCGAAACCGGCGCGTTTGAAGCATACGGTACGCCCTGCGATGAGCATGCCGATCCGGTGCAGGAGGAATTGCGCGAGTTGCGCCAAGCGGTGGCGGCGTTGCAGGCGGAGATCAAACGCCGGCATATTACGGTGACGCCGGTTGCCGTACCCAAACCGGAGAAGAAGGAAAGCGCTTCGTGATCCTCAGCACCAAAGGGCGCTATGCGGTCACGGCGCTGGTCGATCTGGCCGCTCAGGCAGAGGCGACACCTGTTTCCCTGCAATCCATCGCCGAGCGACAGGATATTCCGCTGAAGTATCTTGAGCAGATTTTTCTGAGGTTGCGTAAGGCAGGGCTGGTGAGTTCGGTGCGCGGCCCGGGCGGTGGCTACCGGTTAGCACGCAAGGCCGCGAAAATCCATATCTCCGAGATTATTCTGGCCGCCGAGGAGGAAATCCGCATCAACGCCCCCGCGCCGGAGGAAGGCCGGCGGGCGACGACGACGCAGGCCCTGACCCATAATCTGTGGGAGGGGCTGGGCCAGCAGATATACCTCTTTCTGCGCAATATCACGCTGGAGGATGTGGCGCAGGGGCGCGTTGAGCAGCGCTGCCCGATCACCCGCCAGCCGGAAGCGGCCCTGTTTATTCCCTGAGAGCCATTCGGAGCAGGGTGTTTTTCTGCCCGTTTTGTCGTTCCCGCGGGTAAGTGAACGTGTAGATATGCCGATTTACCTGTGTGGCTGCACATCAATCAAATCGGCTATCGCCCGCGGCGGTGAACGCGCCGCCTATGCGGCGCATAGTTTGTGTGTAAGCACAAACTCAATCAGCCATAAGCGGCATGAGACGAGCAACAACAACGCGCACGACCAAATGAAAATGCTTCAAGCACCCGGATTTGATTCGGAAATACTACAGTCGCGGTTTGCACGGCTGTGAATTCCCTCTTTTTAGCATTACCGTATTTGCGGATGAGAAATTGTCGCTGCCGGTGTTTTGAGATTGATTCGTTTCGTACCCCTTTTTATAGACACACCAATTCCAGAAAAATTCTTCTCTTCCGTGTATCATAAGGCTTTCAATGCGAAACTCATGTATGGAGTTGAAATCTGCTTTACCAAGCTCGTCCGTAAATTTGCTCATTCTGGATTTTTCATCTCCGTAAGGGTAGGCGCTGGATATAAGTATTACTTCCGCATCCCTGAGCGGTTTCCGGCTTTCATCAATCACAACAAAACTGGTTTTCGCCTGTAATGTCTTATAAACCGGATAACATCCGCTGAGACAAAGCAGAGCCGCAAGCGTAATAAATCTTTTCATACGTTCCGATGGTATTTCGTTTTCTGATTACCCCGTATGCTCCGGTTGATTTTTTTCATACTTCCCCCTCACCCGGTTTTCAGAGTCCGCCGCAATCACGGTGAAACTCCCTCTCCCCCTTTTTTTGAAGGGGGAGAGGGTTG
>JAKFYP010000228.1 GCA_021730835.1 Alphaproteobacteria bacterium | reverse complement strand
CCTTTAAAGGCGGCAGCGAAGGGCATGAGCGCATGCAGCAGGAGTACCAGATCGTCCAGACCATGCACGATGTACAGCATGGCGTGGTTCCCGGGCGCGGGCAGGAGAGGGGGCTTGGCACGACGGCGGCAATTGGCCTTGGCGCGGCGGGCATCGGCGCGGCGGCGGCGATTACCGGCACGGATATCGGAGAGCATGTCAATGGTGTGCTGCATCACGGAACGGGGATGGTCGGGCTGGATGCCAATGGTGAGCAATTTACCAAATACGCCTATAACGGTGATCCGGCCAGTCATCCGGCGCGGCGCAATAACGGTAATTATTATCGTGAGATGATTCGGGCCGGGCGCGGTCAGGAAGTGCAGTATGCCGAGGAAAAATCCCCGGCTCCGACCGCAGGAGCCAACTGGAGCAATATGGTGATCCAGCAGAAGGCCGATCAGGCCGTCGCCGCCCTGCAAAATGACGGTGCGAAGCAGTAAGTCAACTTCCAAAAATAATTGGAATGACAGGTTTGCGACCGCAAGCCTGCCGCTTATGCGGCGCATCTTAACTCAGCAGACAGCGTATCGGTGCGTGATCCGACGGTTTATCGCGGGCGCGTTCCTCGTGGTCAATGACACATTCTTGCATGCAATCGAGCGCCTCGGGAGAAAGCAGTAAATGGTCGATCCGCAATCCTTTGTTATGTCCGAAGCCACCGCCGCGATAATCCCACCAACTATATTCATGCCCGTCGGGATGCGCCGTGCGGTAGGCGTCGTAAAGCCCAAGCCAGAGCAAAGCGCGCAAACGTTTGCGCTCTTCCGGATGGTAACAGACAGTGCCCTCCAGTGCCGCCGGGTTATACACATCATCCGGGTAGGGAGCGACATTATAATCTCCGCCCAGAACCAGCATTTCCCGGTATTGTAGCAGTTGCGCGGCGTGGGCATGCAAACGACTGAGGAAACACATTTTATAGGTGAATTTATCCGATCCAACCTCTTGCCCGTTGGGTACATATACCGATGCTACCCGAATGGCCGCTCCGTCGAGCGAAACAACGGCCTCGATATAGCGGCATTGCTCGTCCGTCTCGTCGCCGGGCAGGATGGTGGTGATGTCATCAAGCGGGAAGCGGGAGAGAATCGCCACACCGTTATAGGTTTTCTGGCCATGCACCGCGCAATTATAGCCTCTCTCCTCGATTTCCATGAACGGGAAGGCATTGGTTGAAATCTTGATTTCCTGTAGCAGGAGAATATCGGGACGATGGGTGTTGAGATAGCCTAACACATGCTCCATGCGTGGACGGATGGAGTTCAGGTTCCAGGTGACAATGGAGAGGGGGTGCATCTTCTGTCTCAATGAAAGGCCTGTATCAGGTTTTCTGATTGCTTGCTACTTTGATACCAAACGCCCATTCAAATGCGAAGTGCATAAATGGGTTTGGCGGTGTGTTTGGAGAAACTCTGCAATCTCCCGATCTTTTCAATATACAAAATTTGTTTTAGCACCGTCATCATATGTTTTTATAATTCACACCCTCTGGCGATAAACCCTAGCAGGGAAATTTTCTCATTTTCTTGCGAATAGTTTTCCGGTTTCATCCGTATCAGTCAGGTAGGGAGAATATCCCGCATGTAGTATCAATTCACTTATCTTATCGCGTATCGCAGAAAGTGAATTGACAAGCGCAACGGCGCGCCGCGCCTCATGGCGCGTCACCACGATCAATACGTCATTGATCGTGAAATGGTATAAGAATGGAGTGTAGCATGAAGACGTTATCAATGATTTCAGTAGCGGCAATCACTGCCCTGATTTCCGCAAAGGCGGAGGCCAACGTGCCTTTTTGCCGTGAATATACCAGCCCGGTCGCCGTTGGCGGCGCAGGGCAGAGCGCTTACGGCACGGCCTGCCTTCAGCCGGATGGCACATGGCGGATCGTATCGCAGAAAACCGATACGGCAGGCATCGTGCAGGCCAGCGGTTACGGCGTGACATATTACCAGCAACCGGGCTATTATGCACCCGCGCCGGTTTATTATCCGCCGCCTGCTTATCAGTATAATCCGCCCCGCACGGCGTTTTCGTTGCAAATCGGATCCGGCTATTATGGCGGGCATCGTGACCGGCATCATCATGGAAAATCGTGCGGCCATCCCGGTTATGGCCGGGGTCACGGATGGTACGGTAATCATGGCGGTCACGGTGGTCACGGTGGTCACGGTGGTCACGGTGGTGGCCGGGGACATGGCGGGCATCGTTAAACAGCTATAATTTTTTACAATCAACCAACAGGAGACGATCATGAAAAAGACTTATCTTACGTTAGCCGCCGTTTCGGCGCTGGTGATTTCGCAGGCCCTTCCGGCGCTGGCAGAAGGAGACATGAAAGGCGATATGGGTGAAAAGCACCGCATGCACATGCAGGAAAAATTCGCCAAAATTGACACGGATGGCAACGGTTCGATTTCCAAAGCCGAGCATGCCGATTTTGCCGCAAAACGTTTCGCCGAAGCGGATGCCAACAGCGACGGAGAACTGACCAAGGATGAAATGGCGGCGGTTTGGAAACGAAAAATGGAAAAATTCCACGGGCAGCACGGTGAGCACGGCGGAATGGAGCCGAAAACCGCTCCGAAAACCGAGTAACACGCTTGCTTCTGCAACGGGATGATACGGTTTGGCTCAGGAATATGCTGACAGCTATCACCCCGGTCGTGTATGAGTCTGGCATGGCGGAATTGCAGGAGATGAGTGACGAAAAGCTGGTGGGGCTGGTGGCCGTGGGCCATCGCCCCGCCTTCGGTGAACTGGTGCGGCGTCATGCGGCGCGGTTTTATGCGGTGGCGGCGCGGTCGCTGGCTAATCGCGCCGATGCCGAGGATGTCGTTCAGGAGGCGTTTCTGAAACTATGGGAGCAACCCACCTTATGGAAAGCGGATCGGCAGGCGAAGTTCACCACATGGTTTTATCGGGTGGTGGTCAATGGCTGCACGGATCGCAACCGCAAGAAGACCCCCGACCTGCTGGAGCCGGAATATGAGGTGGAGGACGCGGCGGAGACAGCGGAAGCAGCCCTGATCCGCGAAGAGGGAGATAGCCTGCTGGGCCGTGAGATTGCGGCCTTGCCCGAGCGGCAAAAGCTGGCGCTGGATTTATGTTTTTACGAGGGCCTGAGCCATAAGGATGCGGCGGAGGCGATGGGAGTCAATCTTGCGGCGCTACGGTCGCTGCTGATGCGGGCCAAGGAAACGCTGCGGGGGAAACTGCAACCGAATGCACAAAAAGAGGATGCGGCATGATGAGCATTGAAAAATTTAAGGAATATTTGTCGCTTTACGGGGCAGATATTAGCCGCTGGCCCGCAGGCATGCGCCGGGAGGCCGATGCGCTGGTAAAGGACAACCCGATGATGCGTAACGCCGTGGACGAAGAGCGGGCGTTTGAGCGGGTGCTGGAGCAGCGGGCATTACCGCAGGCTCCCGCAGGGCTGGCGGATCGGATCGTCGCCGCCGCCGCGCTGATGCCGCAGGCATCGCCCAAAGGGTTCGGGGAATGGTTGCAACGCCTGTTCGGCGAGTTTCATTTGCCGTCCCCGGTTTATGCCATGAGCCTTGTGCTGATGCTGGGATTCGCGCTGGGCCTCTTCCTGCCCGCGCAGGAGATGGCGATGCAGACGCCACCCGGCGAGGCGGTGATGGCCAGCCTGCTTTACCCGGATGAGGGGTTGCTATGACACAACCGGTGAAACTGATTTTCCTGCTTTCCCTGATGCTCAACCTTGTGCTGGCCGGGGTTATGCTTGGACAATTCGCCCGCCGGGAAATGCCGGTAGCGCCGGATGGCGGTGATCCTCTCGGGCAGATCGTCGCCCTGTTACCCGCAGACCGGCAGGCGGAATTTACCGCCCGGGCGGAAGCATTGCGGGCGGTTAATGAGCCGATTCGCGGGGAGATCGAAGCGGCGCGCTCGGCGGCGATTGGTATCATGACGGCGGAGCAATTCGACGAGGCGGCTTATGAAGCCGAAACGAAAAAGCTGCAAAGCGGCTACCGGGGGATGAAAAAGAATATGGCGGCCTTCGTGCGCGACGCCGCCAGAGAACTGGATGCCTCCGGACGCGCCAGACTGGCGGAGATCATGCGCGAGGCTTCATGGCGGCGCGGTAAATGCAATAAGGGTAACCATTAATTCAGGCGGGCTATTGTGCAAATCCGGAACATTACCCGCCCCGTCATCGCCCTTGCGGTCATCGCCGGGCTTGGTGCGCTGCTGGTTTCGCTGTTTTCCGGCTCCGATGAGCAAAAAGCGCCGCCTGCAACCGGCGTTGAATTGGCGCAGGTACTGGAGCAAGCGCTGGAAGACAGAATCATCGCGCTGGGTACGGCACAGTCCAACGCATCCATTATCATTACTTCCACCGTGCCGGAGAGTATCGCCAGACTCAATTTCACGGATGGCCAGCGCGTGCAGAAGGGTGACGTGATCGTTACTCTGACCCAGCAGGAGGAGCAGGCGCAACTGGCGGCGGCGAGAGCGCGGCTGAAGGAAAGCGGGCGGGAACTCAAGCGTGCCGGGACGCTGGTATCGAAAAATGCACTGGCCCAGCGCGATCTTGACCAACGCCGCACCACACGCGACGTGACCGAGCAGGAGATAAAGGAGATTGAGGCGCGGATCGAGGATCGTACCCTTCGCGCTCCCTTTGCCGGAAAACTCGGTGTGGCCCGCCTGAGCACCGGGGCGCTGGTGGAGCCGGGGGATATCATTACCACACTGGACGCCATTGACCGCATCAAGCTGGATTTTACCGTTCCCTCGATGCGGTTTTCCGCGCTGGCCTCCGGCGTGCCGGTGATTGCGACAAGCGATGCCGTGCCGGGGCGTATCTTTAAGGGAGAGATAGCCACGGTGGATACGCGCATTGACCCGGTGACGCGGGCGGTGCTGGTGCGGGCAATTCTGCCCAACCCGGATGAGGCGTTGCGCCCCGGCATGCTGATGCGCGTCACGCTGCTGGAAAACCGCCGCAAGGGGTTGATCATTCCCGAGGAGGCGGTGTTGCAGCAGCAGGATGCGCATTACGTTTATTATGTCGGCCCGGACGTAAAAAAAGTGGAAAAGCGCAAAATTGAAATAGGCTTGCGCAAGCCCGGACTGGTGGAAGTCACGTCGGGGCTGGCGGCGGGCGATACGGTGATTATACGCGGATTGAACAAGGTGCGCCCCGGTCAGGAAGTGGCGATTGCGAAGCTGCATGAGGATTGGGCAAAGGAGAAGGAGAACAAGTAGGTTTTTTATTTTTCTGATTACCCACGATACTCCGCTCCCCCCTTGAAGCATCCGCCTGCGGGGTGCTTCATTACTGGTTTGCATAGCACCCCGCAGGCGGGTGCTATGCGGGGGAGCACGCGAAGCAAGGCTGAAAGCCGTAGCTGAGCGGTGGGGGGCAGATAAGAAACATCCCCCCACCGAATTGCCTTCGGATTTCATCCTCGGCTCTTCGACTCCCCCACAAGGGGGGAGTGGAAGTATCGCCACACAACTTATCGTAATACTTCAACCTTTCACTGACATCAAAACCATGTGGCTATCGGATATTTCAGTAAAACGGCCCGTGCTGGCAACGGTGATTAATCTGTTGCTGATCGCCTTCGGTATCGTTTCCTTCGCCCGGCTGGCGCTGCGTGAATATCCCGATATTGACCCGCCGGTCATCTCGATTGAAACCGTCTATGAGGGCGCGGCGGCCAATGTAGTGCAGACCCGCGTCACCGAGTTGATCGAAGACAGCATCTCCGGGATTGAGGGAGTGCGCAGCATCACCTCGCAAAGCGCGGACGGCATCTCGACCATTGCCGTGGAATTTCGTATCAGCCGCGATATTGACGGGGCGGCGAACGATGTGCGCGACCGGGTATCGGGTATCGCCAACCTGCTGCCGGAAGAAGTTGACGCGCCGCGTATCCAGAAAGCCGACGCCGATGAGGATGTCATCATCTGGTTTAACCTGACCGGCGAGGGCATGACCATTGACGCGCTGACCGATTATGCGCGGCGCTATGTGCAGGATCGGTTTTCCTCGCTGGACGGCGTGGCGCGGGTGCGCGTCGGCGGCGGGCAGGAGCGGGCCATGCGCATCTGGCTCGACCGTGATGCGCTGGCGGCGCGCAACCTGACGGCGGAGGAGGTCGAGCGGGCGCTGCGGCGGGAGAATGTGGAATTGCCCGCCGGGTCGCTGCAATCGGTGAATCGTGATTTCACGGTGCGGGTGGAGCGTCAGTATCATACTCCCGATGATTTCCGTGATCTGGTGATCTCGCGGGGGGAGGGGCAGAACGCTTATCTTGTCCGGTTGAGTGACGTGGCCCGGGTGGAAATCGGCGCGGAGGAAGAGCGTAACCTGCTGCGCGGCAACGGCGTACCGATGGTCGGTGTCGGCATCGTCAAGCAGTCGAAAGCCAATACACTGGAAGTGGCGCGGCTGGCGCGAGCCGAACAGCAACGGGTCAATAAAACCCTGCCGGGGCATATGGAACTGCGCATGAGTTACGATACCAGTATTTTTATCGAAAGCTCGGTGCATGAGGTCTATAAAACCCTGCTTATCGCTATCGTGCTGGTCGTGGCGGTGATCTATATTTTCCTCGGCAGCGCCAAAGCGATGCTCGTTCCTGCCGTGACCGTGCCGGTTTCGCTGATCGCCGCGTTTATCGTCCTTTATGCGTTCGGCCTGTCGGTCAACCTGCTGACCCTGCTGGCGCTGGTGCTGGCAATCGGGCTGGTGGTGGATGACGCCATCGTCGTGCTGGAGAATATCCACCGGCGTGTGGAGATGGGCGAGCCGCGCCTGCTGGCGGCTTTTCGCGGCACGCGGCAGGTCGGCTTCGCGGTGATTGCCACGACGCTGGTGCTGGTGGCGGTATTCCTGCCGCTGACCTTCCTTGAGGGGGATATCGGGCGGCTGTTTTCGGAATTCGCCATTACCTTATCGGTAGCCGTGCTGTTTTCCGGCTTCGTGGCGCTGACACTCTGCCCGGTGATGGCGTCGCGCCTGCTGGACAAACACGACAATCCCAAGCCCTTCAGCGTATGGATTGATAGGAAATTCGACCGGATGCGCAGCGGTTATGTCCGCTGGCTGAAGGCGCTGTTGGCTCGGAAATATCTGGGGCTGTTCATGCTGCTGGCTATGTTTGCCGCCTGTTTCCTGTTTTACCGGATGACGCCCCGTGAGTTTGCCCCGCAGGAGGATCGCGGCGCGTTCTTTTTGTTTATCACCGGGCCGGAAGGCTCGTCTTATGACTATACGGTTTCGCATGTTGATGAGATTGAGCGAAGGCTGATGCCGTTCGTGGAATCCGGCGAATTCGAGCGGCTGCTGATGCGTGTGCCGGGGAGCTTCACCGCGACGGAATCCTTCCATGATGCGCGGGGGATTGTGCTGCTGGCCGACTGGAAAACGCCGGGGCGTAAATCGCTGGATTACTATCTGGAAAAAGTGCGTGAAATGACAGCCGATATTCCCGGCGTGCTGATTTTCCCGGTAGTGCGGCAGGCTTTCGGGCGGCGGGCCGATAAGCCGGTGCAGTTTGTCATCAGCGGCGGATCGTATGACGAACTGGCGGAATGGCGCGATGTTATTCTTGAGAAAGCAGCGGAGAATCCGGGTTTACAAGGCGTTGACCATGATTATAAGGAAACCCGCCCGCAGGTCGGCGTGCTCATTGACCGTGATCGGGCAGGGGATCTCGGGGTATCCATCGCCGAAATCAACCGCACGCTCGAGACCATGCTAGGCTCCCGCCGCGTCACGACCTTTATTGACCGGGGTGAGGAATACGATGTCATCATCGAGGGAAAGAAATCGGATAAGCAAAGCCCGTTCGATATTGATAATATTTACGTTCGCTCGGAGCGCAGCGCAAAACTGATCCCGCTTTCCTCGCTGGTGACGCTCAGGGAGTTCGCCGCGCCGTCCTCGCTCAATCGCTACAACCGCCTGCGGAGTATTACCATTCAGTCCGGTCTGGCGGAGGGCTACCATCTCGGCGAGGCGCTCGATTACCTTGACGCGTTGGCAAAAACCGAGTTGCCCCCCGGTGTGACCGTTGACTATAAGGGCGACTCGCGGGAATACCGCGATACCGGCGGCGCTGTCTCCCTGATGTTCCTGCTCGCCTTGCTCGTGGTGTTCCTCGTGCTGGCCGGGCAGTTCGAGAGCTTCATCCATCCCGTCGTCATCATGGCGACCGTGCCGCTGGCCATTTGCGGGGCGCTGCTGGCGCTCTGGATTACCGGGCAGTCGCTCAATATCTATAGCCAGATCGGGCTGATTATTCTCGTCGGCATCGCCGCCAAAAACGGCATTCTGATCGTCGAATTCGCCAACCAGCTACGCGATGAGGGCATCGCCTTCCATGACGCGATTATCGAATCCTCGGCCAAGCGGTTGCGCCCGATTATCATGACCAGCGTCACCACGGCGGCGGGGGCCGTGCCGCTGATGATCTCCCACGGGGCCGGGGCGGAAACCCGCATGGTTATCGGTACGGTGATCTTCGCCGGAGTAATCGTCGCCACGTTTTTTACGATCTTTCTGATCCCGGCGCTTTATCACCTGATGGCGGCGCGCACCGCCTCGCCGCATGCCCGCCAGCAACGCCTCGAGGCGCAGGCCGCCGAATATGCCGACCGGCGCTAGCAGTTTGCGGAAAAACGTTTTGGCGAGGAGATTTTCAGGCGTTTTTGCCCGCAGAACCGGAGTGTGTAGCCGATTTACCTGTGTGACTGCATATCAATCAAATCGGCTATCGCCCGCGACGGCGGGCGCGCCGCCTCACAGTATCCACCTGTGGGATGCTGTGTCTTATGAAGATGAGCATCCCACAGGTGGATGCTCATGCGGCGCACTACCTTTACGCGCAAGCATAAAGGTAATTAGTCACCCCTAAAGAAGCGCCTATTCATATCATGGCGGGTTGTAGGCGCGCCAAGATGCATCTGGCGAGCAGCCACAAAAAGATCCGGCGGAGGATCTTTCTCATATTGAAGCCGATGGCCATGGCGA
>JAKFYP010000091.1 GCA_021730835.1 Alphaproteobacteria bacterium | reverse complement strand
GACAGCATAAATACCTTGCGATAGGTTATTATGTCAGGTTTGTTGCCGCCTCCCAGCCCCACGCCGCACCGGTGCTTTCGCCTGACGCTTTCCGGGGCGGTCAGCGTCTATATCTTTATTGTCATCTGGTTTACTATCGCCCAGAACGTTCCGAACACCCTGTGGACGGATGAAACCCTCAATGCAATGATTTTTATAGGGTTTCTTGGTGTGTGGCGGTATGGGTGGTGGCTAACCAACCTAGTACGCTCGCTGTTGTTCGGACGGATCTACTATCCGATCATGCGCCAGCATGCCGATCTGATCTGGGAGCGCGGCTGGCGACCGGAGCATGTGCATTTCCTGATGACAACCTATCATGAACGCCCGGCCACAACGTATCACTATCTTGACAGTATCGTGCGCGAATTGCAGCGCGAAGGGTTAAGCGGAACGCTGTGGATCGGTTTTGGCGCCGAGGAAGATTTCAATGTGATCGAAAAATGGCGCGAGCGTCATCGCGGCGAGATGCCGCTGAACATCGTAATGGTTAAACAGAACCAGCCGGGAAAGCGCATGGCGATCGGAGTGATCCTGCGTGCCCTGTCGCGGCATGGCGTGGGCAGGGATGACGTGGCCTTTCTGATGGACGGGGATGCCATCATGGCAGCCGGGGCATTGCAAAAAACGCTTTCTATTTTCGGAGCATACCCGGAGATCACTGCCCTGACCACCGATGAGGAGGCGGTCGTGTTCGGCCCGAAATGGGTGCAGAACTGGCTATATATGCGCTTCGCCCAACGCCGTATGTGGATGCAGTCGCACGCTCTTTCAAAACGCGTCCTGACGCTGACCGGGCGCATGTCGGCCTACCGGGCGGAAGCGGTCGTTGCCCGGGATTTCATCCGCAATGTCGAGGCCGATACGCTGTCGCACTGGCTGTGGGGTAATTTCCGCTTCCTCTCCGGAGACGATAAAAGCACCTGGTACACCTTGCTGAAAAAAGGCGCGGCCATGACTTATGTACCCGACGCGATGGTCTACACAATCGAGCATATCGAAGGCTGGGGCTTGCGCCGTATGCGCGACAATCTGCTGCGCTGGTCAGGAAATATGCTGCGCAACGGAAGCCGTGCTATCGTGCTCGGGCCGCGTGTCGTGCCGCCCTTTATCTGGTGGTGTCTGGTCGATCAGCGCATCTCGATCTGGACGGTGCTGGCCGGATTTACTTCCGCCATGTCGATCATTTTGTTCGTGGACGGACGTTTTCTGATTACCTACCTTCTGTGGATCAGCCTGACGCGGTTTATGCTATCCCTCATTCTGTTTGCCTTCTCTGACCGGATACGCATATCCTACCCGTTTCTGCTCTACTGTAACCAGCTTCTCTCGGCCATCTTGAAGGTCTATATCATGTTCCGCCTGCCCAAGCAGCGCTGGACCAACCGCAAGGCGCAAAAAGGCGGGGAAGATGTGATGGCCAGCCCGTTTCGCCGGGCGATGGCCGCCTATATCAACGTGCTGTATGTCGCTGCAATGTGTTTTGTTGTTTTTCTGGTAACCGGCATCCTCGACTGGCCGGAGGCCTATCAACTGCTTTAAACGGAGACCGCTCAGGCGCTCAGAGCTTCGTCGTCCGCACCATCCTGCCTGACGTCACCTTCGGCAACTCCATGCGCTTTCTCCTCGTCATCGAAAAGCGGTGACTCAAGGCTGCGCACCACATGCAGGGCAATCGGCACGCGCACATCGGAATGCAGCAATACCGTCGCCTCGTGTTTACCCAGTGTCTTGATGGTGGATGACAGGTCAATCAGGCGGCGCTCCACTTCATGACCGGCTTCTTCCAGCGCATTGGCCACGTCACGTACCGAAATAGAACCATAAAGCTTGCCGTCCTCACTGGCCTGACGCACGATTTTCACCGCCACGCCTTCCAGTTTTTTAGCCTGCTTTTGGGCAGTGGTCTTCTGCTCTTGATCGCGCTTTTCCAGCGCTTCGCGGCGCGCTTCAAATTCCTTGATATTGTCCTTGGTCGCCCGCACGGCTTTTTCTTGCGGCACGAGGAAATTACGGCCATAGCCGGGGCGCACGTTCACGACGTCGCCGATCTTGCCAAGCCGGGAGATGTTTTCAAGCAGGATGACTTCCATGATAGCCTCTGTTTATGAATATTTCCGATCAGAGCATGCGCTTATAAGGATTTTTCCCTTGTATGGCAAGCAAAATCCGGCCTTTTCACTCCGCCGCCAGCAACACCGCCGCCGCCGCCAGATCGGCGCAGATTAAAACCGGCTCCACAGCCGGAGAAAACCCCTGCTTCAGCGTCGCTTCCCCTTTGCCGGTGCGTACCAGCACCCGGCGGCATCCGGCGGCGGCGGCAGCTTCCATATCGCGCAGAGCATCACCGATCATCGGTGTCGCCTCCGGTATGGCCCCGAAATCGGCCAGCGCCTCAAGCAGCATACCGGGAGCGGGCTTGCGGCGCAGGCCGGGTCGCTCAGGATGATCGGTGCAACAATAGACGGCGTCAATCCTCCCTCCCGCCTTTTCAATCTCTTCGCGCATGTACCGGTGTATCTCCGCCAGCGTCTTTAACGTCATCAATCCTTTGGCCACACCCGACTGATTGGTGATGACGGCCACACGCCAGCCCTGAGCCGTAAAGCGGGCGATGGCTTCCCGTACTCCCGGCAAAAAACGGAACTCCCCGATGCGGGTGACACCTTCGGGTAAATCCTCGCAGATCACCCCGTCACGGTCTAAAAGCAGTAGCTTGCTCATAAAATCAATGCAGGCGGCGCAACATAGCCACCGCGCTCTGACCGGAAACCAGAGCGACGCACAGGCTCAAAGCCAGCGGCAGGAGCAGCAGCGCGCCAATACAGGCGGGGCTAAAGCCGGTCTGCGGCAAGAGTGGGGTCTCCATGCCGCCAAGAAACAAGCGCAATAGGCCTAGCAGGGGAATCGCCGCCGCCACGCCGATAAACCCGCCTTTGAGCGTCTGAATAAAAGCATTATGGCGAAACTGCCGGGCGACGTAGGCGTCCTCCGCACCCATGCGGTGCAGCAACCGGACAATGGGAAAATGCAACTGAATACTGGCGCGGGTTACCAGCGCCACAACGGCCAGCGCCGCTCCCGAGAGCATCAGGGCCAGCAGATAGAACGCGTGACGTAACCCGTCGAGCGCCCGCTGAAAGTCGGCCATCCATGTGGCGTAATCCCCCACCACCGCACCGGGAAAATCTTTATGCAGAGCTTTACGCAATTTATCCGCATTGTATCCGGAAGCAAGCTGCACCTCGAACGTCACAGGGATCGGCAGATGATCAAACGCCTCCCCGCCGCCCAGCCACGGGTTGAGCAATTCGCGCAGCCGCTCGGACTCAATGCGCCTGACCGAATCCACTCCTTGCGCATTACGCAGTGTTTTCTCGAAAGCTTCGGTATCCTGCCCTTCAATGGCCGGAAGCTGTACCTGTGCCATGCCCGAGAGATCGTGCCCGCCCGCCAGCAGCACCGAACCCAGCCACATACCCGCCGTCAGCAGGCAAGCCGCCAGACAGGTAATCACGGCAATCACCCACGGGAGGTAGCGATTGGCATCCTCACGGTCAAACGGCAAATCCGGCTTCATGCGGGAAAAACGGGCAGGCCGGGGGTTCTCCGTTGCGATTTCCATACTCAGGCTTCCGTATCAAGCGCATGTGTATCCGCTGGAGCCTGCGGCGTTTTCGCCACCGCCACCATTGCCGGGCGCAGCAGCCGGTCATGAATGACATATCCCGCCTGCATCACCTGCAACACAGTGCCCGCCGGATGCTCGGCATCATCAATCTGCACCACCGCCTGATGCAGATTATGATCGAACATTTCGCCCAGTGGCCAGATACGCTTTACGCCAAACCGTTCGCAAACGCTGGCGACTTCGCGCAAGGTCATCTCGATGCCCTCGGCGTAACGATCAAACCGCTCATTGGATTTCCGGGTTTGCTCGTCAAGCGTATCGGCTGCCCGGTAGAGATTGTCGATAGCGCTGACAAGATCTCGTGCAAAGCCGGAAATCGCATATTTCGAGGTTTCCCCCTGGTCGCGTTGCGCCCGGCGGCGGACGTTTTCCGTCTCGGCGACGGCGCGCAATAACTGATCGCGCAACTCCCCGGTCTGGACGCGCAGTTGCTCTGCCTCGGCAATCACCCGTGACAAGGCCTCGTGCTCTTTGGATACCGGCACATCTGCTACCGGATCCGCTTGCGCCGATGCCCCGGACTGGCCGGATAGCTCAGGCGATTCTGCTTCCGGCGTGCGTTCATTTTCCTGCTCAAGCGGCTGCATCCGTTATTCCTTTCATCGTGGAGAATAACCGTAATATGGCACGCCTTGCCGGGATTTCAACCGGTAACCATCATCGTTTAACAGTTTGCGAAAAAAGATTTTGGCGAGGAGATTTTCAGGCGTTTTTGCCCGCAGAACCGGAGTGTACTTGAAGGTACATGAGGATTCGAGGACAAAAACAACGACAAAATCACCCGTCAAAATAGTTTTTCCGCCGACTGTTAAGGAAAAGCCGTTACCTGCCGGAGGTGACCACACAACGTCTGCCAACCTGTTTGAGACGGTTACAGGTATTGAGCGCTTCCGTCATCAGGGAGAACGGGCCGG
Source organism: Alphaproteobacteria bacterium (assembly GCA_021730835.1). GTDB lineage: Bacteria > Pseudomonadota > Alphaproteobacteria > Rickettsiales > UBA998 > JAKFYP01. The sequence goes on along the minus strand of JAKFYP010000091.1, from coordinate 4,452 downwards.
TGCGCAACCGGTAGCCGAAACGGCCACCACCTTGCGTCGAAACCTGTTCCTCAAGCCCGCCAAGAATGGCGTTGTTAGCGTTCTGCATGCGATTCCAGTCAGCCTGCGCTTCCGCCGGACTGCCGTAAGCGCCGAGCATCACCCAGTAATCCTTACGTGGCGCGGCGGCAACCGGCGACGGAGCACGCAATACCGGCGGTTGTCTGCGGGATGCTTCCATACGGGCACGTTCCCGCTGACGGGTTGCAAGCAAGTCATTGCGGCGACGCGACGGAGTAACCGAAGCCCCGAGATCGCGCACGGCGCGGCATTGCAGGCGCTCAGGGCGCGTCTGGGCGCACAGGCGACGAATATCCAGCGACGAAGCGAACGGCCCGACGCGCAGCGATAATTTCTCCGTGCCGCGCTGACGCAGCGGGCGAGTGACGCGCAGGCGCACGGCACGCTGAATACCGAGATCACGTTCACGCAAAATATTCCAGTAACCAAGCGCCGATTCCTGACTCTGGAAATGACTGATTTCCGCCCAGAGATTCTCAGGCCGGTTAAAATCCGCCGGACGCAACCGGTAGGTTTGTGCGCCAGGTGAGTCGGACAGGCCGCCGGGAATACCACCGGAGAGCGGCACGGGAATCGCCTCACCGACATGTACCTGCGCATGCGGTGAAGTGCTTTCGGCCAGCGGTACGGCAGCGACATCGACCGGCAGGGCGGATGGCGCAAATGCCGGAGCAGCGGGGATCGGCACAGCATTGCCGGGGGTGGCGAAACGCGACTGGCCCTGCTCAAACGGCGCACTGGCAGCCGATGGCGCAAGAAAGGCGGGAGCCGGTGAAACAGCTGGAGCAGGAGCAAGCGGCGGCAAGCCACTAAGCGGCTCGTCCTGTGCCGCGACAACAGGCTGAGCAGGAGCGGATACGGGAGCAGGAGTGGGAACGGGAACGGGGGCTGTGGTTGCAACCGGCGGCAGAGGAGCCTGCTTGGCCAGTGGCGGGAAGGCTGGCTCGATTTCTTCAAGCTCCATCAGCCCCAGAGACTCCTCCCGGGGTTGAGAGGCAACCGATTCAGCCGGTTGCGACCGGGTATCCGGCTCTGCATCCCCCAACTCAGCCAGTAATGACTCTTCCTGCGGCTCGCTGCCGCCATTCGCGGAAAACATAGCGGTTTCAGCGACATAACATTCAAAGCTGGCGGCGGCGACTTTTGCGCAAATAGCTTCGGCTTCCTCACGGGTAGCGATCGGCCCGGCCTGCGTGCGGTGATAAACAAAATTATCCGGCGGCAACTGAACCTCCGCCGGTGCATAGGTCAACGGCTCAAACAGGCCGGGAAACTTATCCTGCAATTCTTCCCAATGGGCTTTAGCGTCTTTTTCTTTCTCAAACGAGCCGAGCTGAACGGTAAATACAGGGGCTGCAATGGATATCGAAGGAGCAAGGCCTGTCAGTGTCAGGGCCAGAGCAAAAAGCGGCATGAATGCGGCAACGGGTTTCTTTATCATAAACATCGGGTTCCAGATTCCTGTTTTAGGGGAGGAACGCTCCCCGTGCTGGCGCAAGATATAACAATCCCGGTGATTTAGGGAAGTAAAAAATGTTAAGGAACCAGAAAGACGTTGTATATGCTCCGGGCTGTTGTTAAAAAGGCAGGCTTGTATTTTTGCGCCGGAATACCGTATTTTCATGACTTCCACACCCAAAGTATGGCCGTTCGAGGAAGCCGTTAAGCTGGTGGAGCGGTATCGCTCCGGCCCGCCGGAAAAAGGCTATGTGTTGCTGGAAACCGGCTACGGCCCTTCAGGCCTGCCGCATATCGGTACGTTCGGCGAAGTGATGCGCACGACGATGGTGCGCCATGCTTTCGCTGCGCTTTCGACGATTCCGGCAAAGCTGGTATGTTTTTCCGATGACATGGACGGGTTGCGCAAAGTCCCCGATAATATCCCAAACCGCGAGGCGATGGAGCCGCATCTGGGCAAGGCGCTAACCTCGATTCCCGATCCGTTCGGCACGCATGCGAGTTTCGGGCATCACAATAATGCGCGGCTGCGGGCATTTCTCGACGCGTTCGGATTCGACTATGAATTCAAAAGCGCCACGGAATGCTACAAAAGCGGCGAGTTTGATGAAACTTTGCTGCGCGTGCTGGCGGAGCATCAGGCTATTCTCGAAGTGATTTTGCCGACGCTGGGTGAGGAGCGGCAAGCGACCTACAGCCCGTTTTTGCCGGTTTGCGAGCAAACAGAGAGGGTTTTGCAGGCGAAAGTCGAGGAATACCGGATAAAGGACGGGACGATTGTTTATCGTAGTGAGTCGGGCGCGCTCGTGGAAACACCGGTGACCGGCGGGCGTTGCAAGCTTCAGTGGAAAGCCGACTGGGCGATGCGCTGGGCGGCGCTCGGGGTGGATTACGAGATGTACGGAAAAGACCTGACGCCCTCCGTCGTGCTCTCAGCGAAAATATCGAAAATTCTGGGGCACGCACCACCCGATGGATTCGCCTATGAATTATTCCTCGACGATCAGGGGCAGAAAATCTCCAAATCGAAAGGCAATGGGCTGAGTATTGAAGAATGGCTGGCCTACGCGCCGCAGGAAAGCCTCGCGCTTTATATGTTCCAGTCGCCTAAAAAGGCCAAACGGCTTTATTTCGATGTCATTCCGCGTCAGGTTGATGACTATCTGACATTTTTGCAAAAATATCAGGCTGAGGACGAGGCAAAGCGGCTGGAAAACCCGGTCTGGCATATTCATGAAGGCCATCCGCCCACGCCGGAGTTGCCCATTACGTTCGGGCTGCTTTTAAACCTCGTCGGGGCATGTAACGGCGAGGATAAATCGGTGTTATGGGGCTTCATCAGCCGCCATGCGCCCGATGCCAGCCCCGAGACCTGCCCGCTGCTTGACCGGCTCGCCGGGTATGCCGTGCGCTATTACCATGATTTCATCCGCCCGCAAAAATCCTACCGTACCCCTCAGGGCAAAGAAATCGCCGCGCTGGAGGAATTACGCAGCGTACTGGAGAAAATGCCCCAAACGCCGGATGCGGAGAAAATGCAGGAGGAAATCTTCCGCATTGGCCGTGAGCACGGGTTCGAGCCGATGAAAGACTGGTTTTCCTGCCTTTACGAAGTCCTGCTCGGGGCGGCGCAGGGGCCGCGTATGGGTTCGTTTATCGCGCTGTATGGCGCAAAAGAGACCGCCCGGCTGATTGGCCGCGTACTCGCCGGGGAGAATCTCGCGGCGTAAGTTTTCCGCCGCTGCTTGCCAAGCTTCCGGCAACACGCTAGATTCCCGCCTTATGGATGAAAAACCTTCCCTTGAAGTCCTGATGGTCGCCGCACAGGCGGGTGACAGAGTCAGCTACCGCCTGCTGCTGGCAGAAGTGGCGCGGCTGGGACGCGGCTTTGTCGCACGGCGCATCGGCAGGCCGGAAGATACCGAGGACATCGTGCAGGAAATCCTGCTGGCCATTCACAAGGCCCGCCATACCTGGCAACCCGGGCGGCCTTTCAAGCCGTGGTTTTATGCGCTGGCGGGCTATAAGGTGAATGATTATCTGCGCACGGTATATCGTCGCGCCGGGCATGAGGAACAACCCGGCGAAGAGGATATTCATGCCGACCCGGATGTAACGTTTCAGGAACAAACCGGCGAACAACTGGAAGAAGCGTTATCCATGTTAAGCGAACGGGCCGGATTTTTGCTGCGGCGAACCAAGATAGAGGGTTACACCATGCAGGAGGTAGCCGCGGAAACCGGGATGAGCGAAACAGCGGTCAAGGTAGCGGTGCACCGCGCTTTGCAGCAACTGAAAAAAATCTATGCAAAACAGTAATAAAACCGATGCCCTGATTGATCGGCTGACGCAGGCCGGGGAAGAAGTGCGCCCGATGCCCTCCTCCGGATTGATATTGCTGAGTTGGCTTGGTGCAATGGCATTGTATTTTCTGAGTTTCTTTATGGTCGGCGGCTTCAGGGAGGATATCGCCCTGCGCCTGAGTGAAATGCCCTATACTGGTGAATTGCTGTTGGGGTTTTTGGCGATTATCGCCTCTTCCCGCGCCGCGACGTTTGAGGCTTATCCCGGCGAATCCCCCCGCTCGCGCTGGCTTTATTACCTGCCATTCGCGGTGTTCACCGGCTATATCGCCACACGGCTTGGCATGCAGTTGCGCACGTTGGGCATGGATGAGCACGGCATGCAATGCACGGTAGATATTTGCCTCTTCGCCATGTTGCCCGCCATCGGCCTGTTTTTCATGCTGGCTCGCGGACTGTTTTTGTGGCCGATGCGTGCTTCCTTTTCGGCGGCGATTGCCGCGTCAACCGCCTCCTATCTCGTGATGCGGCTTGAGGAAGCCAATGAGGATCCCGGCCATTTGCTGCTGTTTCATTTTCTGCCGATGCTGGCGATGACGCTGCTACTGGGCCTGCTCGGTAATATCCCTGT
>JAKFYP010000143.1 GCA_021730835.1 Alphaproteobacteria bacterium | reverse complement strand
GTGGAGGTGCGGGAATATGTTTTGGCTTTACGACCATCGGCCTTTCAGTCAGCCCGGAGGCAACCGGCGCAGCAACCGGCGGCTTTGGCCGGGGCGGCACGGGAGCCGGTGGCGGCGCGATACGAGCAGGCGGCGTGGTTTGTGCATAGGCGAAAGGAGCGGATTGCGGCGGCGTTGGGGCTTGACGCACCGGCTGGCCCGGCAAGCCGCGCTGCCATGCCAGTTGCCTCTCCGCCTCAGCGGATCGCCGCAGCGCATTGAGCGCCTCGAAATGCACCTCTACACTCGGCATACTGGGAACCAGCCCACGTGCATCGGCGCTATCCGCCGCTAAAAGCAGCGCACCGGCGCAGACTGATCCGAGCAACACCCGTTTTGAGAAAAAATTAAACTGCCGTATCATGTCCCATCATACTATCGTTGGAATATATCCTGTATATCAACCCCAAATCAAAAGGCGGCGCAAGCGGATAATTGGCTGCACACACACGCACCCTGATGGACAACCATGCTACGGCATTTTTGAAACAGCCCGTTTCTGATCGTTTGGGAAGTTTATCAACATCTGGTTTGCGGCAGGCGTCGCCGCCATGATGCAGCCGGTCTCGTAATAATCCTCGCCGCCTCCGGCACAGCTAAGAAGACCTCCTGCCTCGCGCACGCAGACGATGCCCGCCGCCATATCCCATTTTTGCAGGCGGGCGAACCACGCCGCGTCATAGCGCCCCGCCGCGACATACGCCAGATCGAGCGCCGCCGCGCCGGATCGCCTGAGCGTACCTTCAAGCTCGGAAGCGTAGCGGGTCAGGTCGGAGACACGCTGCATATAATCACCCGGAGTACGCGCCGTGCCGGTGACGAAGTAGAAGTCCCCGCTACGCTCGGAGACACGCAGGCGGCGCTGATTGCAGTAAGCGCCCTGGCCTTTTTCCGCCATGAACATTTCATCGTGCACCGGATCGAAAATAACGCCTGCGGTCAACTCCACACCTCGCGGCGTCGTTTCCTCAAGCGCCAGCGAAATAGCGAAATAGGGAACGGCGTGCATGAAGTTGGTTGTACCATCGAGCGGATCAATCACCCAGCGTTTCGTCGCGTCTTTACCCGGTTTCTCGCCCCCTTCCTCCATCAGGAAACCAAAATCCGGCCTTGCTTTTTTTAATTCCTGATAGAGAATCTTTTCCGTGCGCAAATCCGCTTCGGTGACAAAATTCGCTACCCCTTTGCGCGATACCTGCAAATTATCCAACTCGCCGAAATCGCGCAGTATCCCTTTCGATGCCTTGAGGACAGCTGCTACCATCACGTTCATCAGAGGGGTGCGAATCGGGTAGTTATTTTGCATCGTATTTTATCGGGCACTCAGGATCTGGCCCTCTCCACATAGGTTACTTCACTCGTGTTGACGACAATCCGGTCGCCCGTTCCGATAAAGGGCGGAACCATCACCTTAACGCCATTCTCCAAAATAGCGGGTTTGTAGGAAGAAGAAGCCGTCTGGCCCTTGACCACCGGCTCGGCTTCCACAATTTCAAGCGTCACATGCTCGGGCAGACTGACGCTGATCGGGTCGCCCTCATAGGATTGCACTGAGACAATCATGCCATCCTGCAAAAACGGCAGGCTATCCCCGAGAATACCGGCGGGCAGGATAATCTGCTCATAGCTTTGCGGGTGCATGAAATGCAGGCTATCCTCTTCGGCATAAAGATACTGGTAGTCCATCTCCTCAAGCCGGACTTTTTCCACCACTTCATCGGAACGGAAACGCTCATTGAGCTTGGTTCCGTCACGAACGTCCTTCATTTCCACCTGATTGAACGCCCCGCCCTTGCCCGGCTTGACGTGCTGGGTACGCGAAACGACCCACAACCGCCCCTTGTGTTCCAGAACATTACCCGGACGAATACTGACGCCATCAATTTTCATATGTTATTCCCCGTTATTTTGCGCGCAACCTAGCAGGGCGTATGCGAGAAAGCAACGGGGATTACCGGCTCAGGCGACGAGCCAGCTTCAGCCAGATTTTGCCGAAAGCCTCAAGCTCTTCCGGACGGCTGTTCCAGCCGCTGCTGACGCGGATCACTTCGCCCGCCGCTTCGCCCAGCCCCATCGCCTCCCCGACATGCGACGCGGCGATGCGCCCCGAGGAGCAGGCCGAACCGGCGCTGACGGCAAATCCTTCAAGATCAAAGTTTATAAGCTGCGTTTCCGCCGGAATTCCCGGCATCCCGATGGCGCTGACATTGGGCAGGCGCGGCGTTTCATCACCAAGCACCCGCGCCCCTTTCACCTGTAACACCGCCTGCTCCAGCGCTCCGTGCGCCCGGCGCATTTCCTCCTGCCATTCATCGCGCATGGCCAGTCGCACCACCTCGGCAAAACCAGCGATGGCGGCGATATTCTCCGTACCGGCCCGCCTGCCTCCCTCCTGCCTGCCGCCCAACAACATCGGGTTCAACGCCACACCTTGCCGCACGATGAGCGCCCCCACCCCTTGCGGCCCGCCGCATTTATGAGCGGAAAGCGTCACCATATCCGCCTGTAACAACGGGACATCCAGCGGGATTTTCCCCAACGCCTGCGCCGCGTCGCAGTGCAGAATACCCCCGTGCGAGCGCACCAGCGCCGCCAGTTCAGCCACCGGCTGGATCACCCCCGTTTCGTTATTGGCCAGCATCAGCGAGACAAAGGGCGGCGTATCGCAGGAGGCAAGCAATCGCCCGGCTTCTTCCATCACGATCACCCCATTGCGATCAACCGGCAGGCGCACGGCATCCGGACGGTTCTGTAATACCGAGACATGCTCAATGGCGGAGATAAAACACGGCCTGCCACGGAAGGAACAGAGCGCGAGGTTGTTGGCTTCCGTCCCCGAGGCGGTAAACACCAGCTCGGCGGGAAAACAGGAAATGGCATCGGCGATGGCGCTGCGGGCATTCTCGAGCAAGCTTCGCGCCTTGCGGCCTTCCGCATGCACCGAGGAGGCATTGGCCGGATGCCACATCGCTTCCTGCATCATATCCATCACCTCGGGACGGATAGGGGCAGTCGCATTATAATCGAGGTAGACTCTATTCATAAGAGAGCTATATCTCATCTTTTGTAAAACAACAGAATTATTGTTGCCTTTTCATCAGCATGTCCACCCATTTTCGGTTGGTTTTAAACCAATCTCAAAGAAGATGGCATGCGCTCCACCGGCTTCTTTTACCTGTGCTATACAGCCGTGTATGGAGCCTCTCCCTGAGGCAGAGCATACGCATTGAGCGAAAAAATACCCTCATACACGGGGTTATTGCAAATAGTGGTAGGATAGAGGCGACAGGAAGGGTAATTTTCTCTTTATGTCTATACCTCCTTCCACTGCGCAAAGCCGCTACATGGCCGCGCCCTATGCCTGCCGCCCCGAGGATACGCGGGGCCGGGCGCATGACGAGCCGCCCGCTTCCAGCCGCGATACCTTCCAACGCGACCGTGACCGTATTATCCATTCATCGGCATTCCGCAGGCTGGAATATAAAACACAGGTGTTTGTCAACCACGAGGGGGATCATTACCGCACCCGCCTGACCCATAGCCTTGAGGTGGCGCAGCTCGCCCGCTCGATCAGCCGCCGCCTTGGCCTGAATATTGACCTGACCGAAGCGCTGTCGCTGGCGCATGATCTGGGGCATACGCCGTTCGGCCATGCCGGGGAGGAAGTGCTGGAATCGCTCATGGAGCCGTATGGCGGCTTCTGCCATAATGCACAGGCGTTGCGGGTGCTGATCCATCTGGAGGAGCGCTACGCGGCGTTTGACGGCCTGAACCTGACATGGGAAACGCTGGAGGGCGTCCTCAAGCATAACGGCCCGATAACGAATATACCCGAAGTGATTGCCGGAGATGTGCGGGAGCTTGATCTCAGGCCGGAGACATACCCAACGGCGGAAGCGCAGGTGGCAACGCTGGCCGATGACATCGCTTACAATAATCACGATATGGAAGACGGGTTGCGCGCCGGGTTGTTCACGCTTGACGATCTGATGACCATTCCTTTTTTGCGCAAGATTGCCGAGGAGGTTTACGTGGCTTATGGTAACATGGAAATGAAGCGCCATATCCATGAGATTAACCGCCGGGCGATTAACCGGATGGTGGAAGACGTGCTGCGTGAGACGATGGAGCGCATTGACGATAGTAAGGTTGCCAGCGCCGAAGAGGTGCGGATGCTGGGCCGGTCGCTTGTTTCCTTCTCGGAAGAGATGCAGGAGACCAACCGGCAGCTTAAGGAATTTCTGATGACACGTATGTACCGCCATTACCGCGTTAACCGGATGACCAGTAAGGCGCGGCGTATGATCGGGGAAATGTTCACTTTCTTTCTCGAGGAAACGGAATGCCTGCCGACCGAATGGCAGGAAAAAACGGCAGGCAAAACTAAAAAGGAGCAGGCTCGCGTGGTGTGCGACTTTATTGCCGGTATGACCGACCGCTTTGCGATGGATGAGCATCGCCGCCTGTTCCAGATGGATACTCGGATGTAATGCCCGGCGCGTCACGTCCCTGCCCCGTTTGTGGTAAGTCATCTGTGCCTGAACATACTCCGTTCTGCTGTGAACGCTGCCGCCAGCGTGACCTGCACCGCTGGTTTAGCGAGGGTTATACGATTCCGGGCGAGGATTTTTCGGCGCTAGGGGGCGACGATGAGGAACCTGCGTAATATAGCCGATTTACTGTATGATTGCACATGGCCTTGTTGCATAATATTGGCATTTACCGCCTTAGAAGCGGTATTGAGGAATCGTTTTATTAGAATAGGTTGAGTTTTTTTGTAAAGAGGTGGACGCTCTCTTGGTTTCAACACACGAGAGAACGTCCATGAGCAAAGGCACAAGATTCCGTCGGGTCAAGTCCATCGGAAATTGGCGGGCCTATAACGAGGGCTTGAAACGGCGTTACGATGTGACGCTGTGGATCGACGAAGCGGTGCTTGCGCCGCCTCGGCAGGTGGCGGGCAAGCGGGGGCGTCGCTACCGCTACGGCGATGCGCTGATTGAGGCGCTGTTGACGTTGCGGTGTTTGTACAGGCTTCCGTTACGGGGTACGCAGGGGTTTGGCAGAAGCCTGTTTTCGACTGCTGGATTTGGATGAAACGCGGATGCCGGATTACACCACGTTATCGCGGCGGTCGCGGACGTTGCAGGTGGAACGCGGCGCGGTGCGACGGGAACATCGACTGCATCTGGTAGTGGATTCGGCGCTATGAAACGGTATCCCCGTTCGATTTATGTAATCGTCATGGATTCATCGTAGCAAAACGCATATAAAAATGCCGTTATGCAATAGGGACGCCGATGCTATCAGAATCCTATGACGTGGCCGCCTGCATCGTCACCTACCGCAGCCCGCTGCCGGAGTTGGAAACCGCGATCAGCAGTTTTTTTTCCCAGACCGGCCTGCGCCTGTTCCTGACGATTGTTGATAACGCCTCGGGTGCGGCCTATGTAAACAGCTTAAAACCGCTGATCGGCGAGCATATGCAACTGATCGAAGCGCCAAAAAACGGCGGGTTCGGCTACGGCAATAACCTTGGCATTGCCCGCTCGCCCGCCAGCCATTACCTGTTACTGCTCAACCCCGACGTTGCAATCCATGAGGGAACGCTGGCGACGCTGATGGCCTATATGGACGCCAATCCGCAAGTGGGGGTGGTGACGCCCAAAGCGTTGCATCCCGACGGGACGCTCCAGCCGCTCAATAAACGCAGCCCGACCGTGCTGGATTTGTTTCTCAGGCGTTGCTGCCCACCCGCCTTGCAAAAAATGCCGCGAATTGAGCGCCGCATGCGGTATTATTCCATGCTGGACGTGGGATATGACAATCCGTGCGAGCTGGAGTTTATGACCGGCTGCTTTATGTTTTTTCGCCGCAGTGTTCTGGAGCGCACCGGCGGGTTCGACGAAACATTTTTCATGTATCTTGAAGACGCCGACCTCACCCGGCGCACCAACGCCATTTCCAAAGCCATGTATTTTCCCGATGCGACGATCACCCATCACTGGCGGCGTGGCTCGCATCACAACTATAAACTGACATTGGTTATGCTGCACTCAATCCGGGTTTACTTCCGCAAATGGGGCTGGCGATGGTGGTAGGCATGCAGTCCGTACTGGTCACCGGCGCGGGTGGCTTTATCGGCAGCAATCTATGCCCGGTGCTGGCGGCCTCAGGCTGGCAGGTGCGCGCCGCCGCCCGTCAGCCGGTAGAAGGCGTCAGCACGGCCTTAATCGACAATCTCGGCCCGCATACCGACTGGGCGCAGGCGCTGGAAGGCATTACCGCCATCGTCCATCTGGCGGCGCGGGTGCATGTGTTGCAGGAACAACAGGAAGAACCCCGCAGTCATTTCCGCCGGGTCAATGTGCATGCAACCCGCCATCTCGCCGAAGCCGCCATTGCCGCCGGAGTCAGGCGCTTTGTCTTTATCAGCACCATCGGCGTGCATGGGATTTCAACGCAGCATCGGGGGTTTTGCGAGGACGATACCCCCAACCCGCTCAACGATTACGCCCTCTCCAAGATCGAGGCCGAGGAAGCGCTGAGAGAAACCGCCGCCGGATCGGGTATGGAAATCGTTATCCTGCGCCCGCCACTGGTCTACGGGCCGGGGGTAAAGGCCAATTTCCTGCATTTGCTTGAGGTCGTGGCAAAAGGCATGCCCCTGCCGCTGGACAGCATTAAAAACCGCCGTGACCTGCTCTATGTCGGCAATCTTTCCGATGCGGTGCTTACCTGCCTGACGCATCCCAGAGCCGCCGGGGAAGCGTTCCTCGTCGCTGACGGCCAGCCGGTTTCCACCCCTTGCCTGCTGCGCCAGACCGCCGCGCATATGGGCAAGCGCGCCCGGCTGCTCCCCTGCCCGCCCGCATGGCTTAACTACGCGGCGCAACTGTTAAAAAAACAGGCGACGATGCAACGCCTCACCGGATCGCTGGAAGTGGATATTACCAAAATCCGTACCCTTCTTGACTGGCATCCGCCTTACGCCTTCGATGACGGGTTGCGTGAGACTGTGGCATGGTATAGCAGGAGGCTATGATGGATCGTCGGTTTCGCCTTGCTCTCTTTTCTTCGCTATTGCTGTTGTTATGCGCATGCGGCATTGAGTCGCCCTCTTCCCCGGATACGCCGCTCCATGTGCGCGAGTTGCATGGCTGGGAGGATCAGGATCATCGGGAAGCCCTGCGCGTTTTTTTGGCCACCTGCCGCAAACTGAGTGCCGCCCCTTCGCCGCCGAACCTTCCGGTTATATCGGCGCAACAATGGCGTGAAGTCTGTGACGAGGCATCACGCGCCAAAGATGCAAAGCGGTTTTTCGAGTCACGTTTCAGGCTATATCCTCTGGAGCAACAGGCCCATTACACGGCCTATTTCATCCCGACCATACGCGGCTCACTCCGGCGGGGTGCCCGTTATCGCTGGCCTGCCTACGCCCTGCCGCCGGAATTGAAGAACCCCGGTGATAAGCCTTATTTCAATCGCGCTGAGATTGACGCCGGAGCGCTTTCAGGCCGTGGGCTGGAAATCCTTTGGCTCGATGATCCGGTTGCTTTGTTCTTCGCGCACATACAGGGATCCGCTGTAGCTGAACTGCCGGACGGACGACGTATCAGCCTGCGCTACGCCGGAAAGAACGGTCTGCCCTATACCCCCATCGGGCGGGTTTTAATCGAGCGGGGGGAGTTGACGAGGGAAAATGTTTCCATGCAGCGTATCATGGCATGGCTGAAATCCCACCCGGACAGGGCGGACGACATCATGCGGCAAAACGCGTCTTATGTCTTTTTCTCGCTGGATGACCGTGCGGACGGTATCCCCGGCGCAGCGGGCGTTGCCCTGACGCCGCATCGCTCAGTCGCCGCCGATCCGGCGTATCTGCCCATCGGCTGGCCGGTATTTGCCGAAGTATGGAGCAGCCCTCCCTATGCGAAGCTGATGGTAGCGCAGGACACGGGCACGGCGATTAAGGGAGAGGGCCGTATTGATCTTTTCTTCGGCTATGGCGAGGCGGCGGGCGAAGCGGCGGGCCGCATGGATGCGCGAGGCTTACTCTACCTGCTGGTTCCCGACAATGCCGGATAATAACGATAAAGACGCATGGCGGGCGGAGACAGCGGATGTCAGGCCACTGCAAAAACAGGTGTTGCCGCCGCCTGTTCCCGAGGCCAGACCCCTGCCCGCCCACCGTGATGCGGCGCCACCTCTGGGCCTGCCCGCCACGGCGGATATTCCCCCGCAGTCACTCGACTTCAGAACGCGGCGCAATATCTCCCGGGGGCGGTTGCCTATCGAAGCGCGCCTTGATCTGCATGATATGACCCTGTTTGAGGCACAGGATGCGACATTGCGATTCCTGAGCGTATGCGCATCGCGGGGAGAGAAAATCATCCTCATCATTACCGGGCAGGGCCGCGAAGGCGAAGGCGCATTGAAGAGAGCCTTGCCGCTATGGCTGGAGGAAGCGCCGCTACGCGGGCTGGTCGCCGCCTACGGCCCGGCGGCGCGACATCACGGTGGCGGCGGCGCATGGTATATCCGGCTGCGGAGCGGCAAAAAAATGCATCTTTAACTACAGGACGAGACCTTTGCATCATCCCCCCTCTCGCCTGTGGGATGCTTCATTATTGGCTTGCATAGCACCCCGCATGCGGGGTGCTGTGAGCGGGGGGAGAATTGGAACATAATAATAAGATGAATCAGAATATTCAAAAATATGCCGAGAAGTGGGGTTTGGTTTTTGAAAAAGAAATCAAAACTTTTTCTGGTACGGTTTGTTTAGGCAAGCAGGGTAACCTGCCGGTTGTTCTAAAATTACCGCGTCCTGATTCTGATGAAGTTCAGCAGAAAGATATTTTGCGGCACTTTAATGGCAACTAAGCGGTTTGGGCATCAAGAGGAAATTCTGGATACGCTCAAGAAAGAAAAGCAGATGATTGAACGTAAGGTTGAGCAGTTGGTAGAGCGTGTCATTGCCGCTGAAAGCCCAACACTTATCACCACCTATGAACGCCAGATTAAACAACTGGAAGAGCAACGCATCTTAACCGAGGAAAAAATCCAGAAATGTGGCACGGTGGATGACCGACTGGAGAAAATAA
>JAKFYP010000210.1 GCA_021730835.1 Alphaproteobacteria bacterium | reverse complement strand
GACAGGAGCTATACGAGCATTTCGGCATTACGGCCCGGAAGGTGGCTGAGGCGGCGAAGGCGTGTGTAGCGGGATAGCGCTAGATTTTGATAACGTCCTCTGTGATATCGGCCTCGGTTTTTTGGCGTCTGATTCCCGGATCAGGGGGGGACGGGTTGCCGGGGCTACTTTCAGTAGGGTCAGGGCCAGTCAATAATCCCTTGCAGTTCTGGGCTACGGATTTGGCATCTTTAATGCCGGCATGCCTCATCAGGTTTTGAACTAAATATTCCGATATATCCCTATCTTTTAATGCTTTGGACAAATCACCATCAGTGAAGAGATTTAATTTCGACAACGCCATCCCCTGACCTAACCCCGGCACATGATCGTATAATTCATTTAATGCCTCTTGGATGGGAGTTTTTTTATCAGCCCATATTCCCAATGCCCCAACAATGTCTTCCGCTTGTTGCCGGGACACCGCTGCCATCGTATCTCCCATTTCCGATAATTGTGCTTTTGTTACTCTTTGTATCTCTGTCATTTCTCTGGCGGTATCCCGGTTACTTCGCGCATTAAAACCGGTAAGAGTTTGCTCAGCTTGTTTTGCTTTATCCAGTAAAAGCTGTTCCTGAGCCGGAAGAAGTTCGCAAACTTGCAAAATACCTTTCCACTCTCCATCCGACTGATTTTGCAAATTTGCCATTTTCTTATAGGCATCTTTTGTTTGCTGCTCAGTGCCGCCATATTTCGCGGTAATATGGTTCAGTCCACCAAGCTCTTTTGCATTCAATTTTGCCAGAATCGGCTTTCTATCATCTTCAGATAAATTGCTTTGCCTCTTAATAAAATCATTGAGGAATTCCTGTGTTTCTTTCAGGGAACCGGGCATCGCATCCTCCCATGATTGGTATCTGTCCGCATGATGCTATGGTAGCACGGGCGGCGGCATCTGTGGATGAATATTTTATGACAATAAAACGAAACCTCAGCCCTCTTCGAGCGTACCGTCCCTGAGGGTCAGGCGGGGATGTGAGAAGGAGGCAACCAACTCCTCGTCATGGGTGGCAAACAGGATGGTCGTTCCCATCTTGTTAAGTGTCTCAAAGAGATACATAAAGCGCTTGCGCAGGGTTGGGTCCAGACTGCCGCTCGGCTCGTCTGCAATCAGCAGTTGCGGGTTGTTGATGACGGCGCGGGCGATAGCGACCCGCTGCTTTTCCCCGCCCGAGAGGGTTTTGGGGCGGGCACGGTGAAAATGGCGCATGCCGATCCATTCCAGCAATTCATCCACCCGTTTGGCAATCTCGGTGGAAGATTCCCCGGCCATCTTGAGCGGCAGGGCAATATTCTCGGCAACGGTGAGATGCTCAAGCAGTTGAAAATCCTGAAATACCGTACCGATATTGCGTCGCAGGAACGGTAATTCGCTGCGGCCCGCCCCGGTAATCTCATGGCCGAACATGGAAAGCCGCCCGGAAGTGGGGCGCATGGCCAGTGAGAGGATATTCAGCAGGGAGCTTTTGCCCGCGCCGCTCGGGCCGGTCAGGAAGTTGAACGATCCCTTGGGGATTTTGATCGAAATATCGCGCAAAATCTTGCGTCCGGGGGTATATTCGAGGGAAACATTATAACAGGTGATCATGGCAACCTATCCGATTCTCATGGTTTTAGGTGACTCGGCGGCGACAATCCACTAGAAAGTGGCCTTTTGGCAGAGTCAGCATACCAACTCTGTCCACAGGACTCTGACATCCTATGCAAACAGAAGTCATTACCTTCGGTTGCCGCCTCAACGCCTTCGAGAGCGAGGTGATGCGCGCCCATGCTCAAAAGGCGGGGCTGGAGGACACCATTATCGTCAATAGCTGCGCCGTTACGGCGGAAGCGGTGCGGCAGGCTCGCCAGTCCATACGCCGGTTGCGGCGCGAGCGCCCCCATGCGCATATCATCGTGACCGGTTGCGCCGCCCAGATCGAGCCGGAGCGCTTCGCCGCCATGCCGGAAGTCAATCGCGTGCTGGGCAATGAGGAAAAGCTTAGGCCCGAGAGTTATCTGGATACGGCGGCACAGGCCCGGGTGCGTGTGAACGATATCATGGAAGTACGCGAGATTGCACCGCATCTGGTCACCTCCTTCGAGGGGCAAACCCGGGCTTTCGTGCAGGTGCAAAACGGCTGCAACCATCGCTGCACATTTTGTGTCATCCCCTTTGGGCGCGGTAACAGCCGCTCCGTACCCGTGGCTGAAGTAGTGACGCAGGTGCGGCTGCTGGTCGAACAGGGGTTCCGCGAAATCGTTTTCACCGGGGTGGATATCAGCGCCTACGGCGAAGACCTGCCAGGCCGGCCAACGCTGGGCATGCTGGTAAAACGGGTGCTGAGCGCCGTGCCGGAATTGCCGCGCCTGCGGCTCTCCTCGATTGATGCCGCCGAGGTAGACGACACATTATGCAACCTGATGGCCACGGAAGCACGGCTGATGCCGCATCTGCATCTCAGCGTGCAGGCGGGTGACGATATGATCCTCAAGCGCATGAAACGCCGCCACTTACGCGGTGACATTATCGCCTTCGCCGAAAAAATGCGGCGTATACGCCCGGATATCGTCTTCGGGGCCGATCTCATCGCCGGGTTCCCGACCGAAACGGAAGCGATGTTTGAGCAATCGCTGGCGCTGATTGAAGAAGCTCATCTGACATGGCTGCATGTTTTCCCCTATTCCGCCCGTCAGGGCACGCCTGCGGCAAAAATGCCGCAAGTGCCGCCCGCTCTGCGCAAAGAGCGCGCCGCACGCCTGCGCGAAGCCGGGAGGCAGCAGGAAATACGGTTTCTGCAATCACGTATCGGCAAGGCGTCACATGTTCTGGCCGAGCAGGACGGCATGGGCCGCAGCGAGCATTTCGCGCCGGTACGCCTGAGCGCGCACGCCAAACCGGGCAGCCTGCATTCCATTATGCCTATTCGCGTGGAAAACGGCGTGCTTTGCGGGAACTGAGCCGCATTACGGCTACCCCTTCAGCGCCTCAACCGGCGCTTCGGTGACATCGCGGGCGGGATAGCCTGTTCAGGAAATGTATGGATACAAAGTGAGTCGGCTATCGCCCGTGCCATGCAGGACGGTGAGGACGGCATGGACGGCATCATCCGCGCCAGCCTGTCATTTCAAAAATGTGGCATTCTTATTTGAAATGACTGTATTATGTCGGGCGGCTAATCACTCGACTCTATCCTCGTTACCGGCTACATATTTCCTATGACCCCACGTCCCATATCGCCCGAACAGCAACCCGCCGATGCGCCGGAGCACACCCTGCGCCCGCTTTCCTTCGCCGATTTCACGGGACAAAAGCAGGCCTGCGATAATCTTCGCGTCTTCGTGGCCGCAGCGCGGGGGCGTCAGGAGGCGCTCGACCATACCCTGCTTTACGGCCCGCCGGGACTGGGCAAAACCACGCTGGCGCATATCATCGCCAATGAAATGGGCGTTGGCTTCCGCTCGACTTCGGGGCCGCTGCTGACCAAGGCGGGCGACCTCGCGGCCATCCTGACCAGCATGCAGCCGCGTGACGTGTTGTTCATTGATGAAATCCACCGGCTCAACGCCAATGTCGAGGAAGTGCTCTACCCGGCGCTGGAAGACGGCAAGCTTGACCTGATCATCGGCGAAGGCCCGGCGGCGCGCACCGTGCGCATTGATCTGCCGCCCTTCACGCTGGTTGGCGCAACCACCCGGCTCGGGCTGCTTTCCAACCCCTTGCGTGACCGTTTCGGCATCCCGCTGCGGTTGCAATTTTATACCGAGGCGGAATTGCGCAAGGTCGTGGCGCGGGCGGCGGGAATACTGGGCGTCACGCTGGCGGAAGACGGCTGCCGGGAGATTGCCTGCCGGGCGCGGGGCACGCCGCGCATCGCCGTGCGCCTGCTGCGCCGGGTGCGTGATTTCGCCGAGGCGGCGGGGCACAAACAAGTCAACCGGGCGCGGGCGGATGATGCGCTGCTGCGCCTTGAGGTGGACGCGCTCGGGCTGGATTCGGCTGACCGGCGCTACCTCGCCTTTATCGCGGAACATTACGGCGGCGGGCCGGTGGGGATCGAGACCGTGGCGGCGGGGCTGTCCGAGCAGCGCGACTCGCTGGAGGAGACTATTGAACCGTTCCTGCTGCAACTGGGCTTTCTCGCCCGCACGCCCCGGGGACGCCTGCTGACGCACGGCGCATACCGGCATCTGGGCATGGAGCCGCCAAAACAGGAAAGCGCGGCGGAGGAAATGCAGGAGAGTATGATTTAGCAAAGCGCTTCTCTCCCCCCCCCTTCATAAACCGGACAGCATTTTTCTACCTTGACAAACATGTATAATCCGCCAACTCTTCGGCCCGGTATAAAGGAGCGAACCTCATGACATCACTGACAGGAAAAACCGCGCTGGTCACCGGCGCGAGCGGCGGCATCGGCGAGGCTATCGCCCATGCGCTGAAGCAAGCCGGGGCGCGGCTGGCAATCTCCGGCACGCGGCGGGAAAAGCTGGAGGCGCTGGCGGGAGAACTCGGCGGCGATACGGTCATCCTGCCGTGCAACCTCTCCGATGCGGCGGAGGTCGAGGCGCTGATCCCCCGGGCCGAGGAAGCGCTGGGCCAGATGGATATTCTGGTCAACAACGCGGGCATCACCCGTGATACGCTGGCCATACGCATGAAGGATGAGGACTGGCAGGCAGTGATAGATGTGAACCTGACCGCGACGTTCAAACTCTGCCGCGCCGCCATCAGGGGCATGATGAAACGCCGCGAAGGCAGGATTATCAATATTACTTCGATCGTCGGCGTGATGGGCAATCCGGGGCAGGCCAATTACTGCGCCTCCAAGGCCGGGATGATCGGCATGTCCAAGGCGCTGGCGGCGGAAGTCGCTACCCGTAACATTACGGTCAACTGCGTGGCTCCCGGTTTCATCAAAACGCCGATGACCGATGCGCTCAACGAGCAGCAGACCGGGCGTATCGTCGGCAATATCCCGGCGGGGCGATTTGGATTGCCCGGTGATATCGCCGCTCCGGTCGTGTTTCTTGCCGGCCCCGGCGCTTCCTATATCACCGGCCAGACCCTGCATATCAACGGTGGCTTGCTGATGGTTTAGCCGGGGAAAAGATATTCGCAAAATCGTTTGACAAACCGATCAATCCTTGCACATTGTCACCCCCGGACGTACAAAGCGTAAAGAATCTAACCTTATTCATGGAGAAACCTATGAGCAATATCGCAGAACGCGTAAAAAAGATCGTGGTGGAGCATCTGGGGGTGGAAGCCTCCAAAGTATCGCCCGAAGCCAATTTTATTGACGATCTGGGCGCAGACAGTCTGGATTCGGTTGAATTGATCATGGCATTCGAGGAGGAATTCTCGGTTGAGATTCCCGATGACGCGGCGGAGAAAATCCAGACCGTGCAGGATGCGGTTCATTACATCGAAGAACATTCCTGATTTCCGCCCGCATCATGCGTAGGGTCGTCATCACCGGTATGGGCGTCGTCACGCCGCTTGGCAACAGCGTAAGCGCGTCGTGGGAAAAACTGATTGCAGGGCAATCGGGCCTCGGTGCAATTCGTGCCTTCGATCCCTCGGAGTTGCCTTGCCGGGTGGCCGCTGAGGTTAAGCAGGGAACCGGGCCGGGCGAATTCGACGCCGAGCGCTATGTTTCCACGAAAGAGCGCCGCAAGGTCGATGATTTCATCGTTTATGCGCTGGCCGCCGCCGATGAAGCGGTACGCGACGCCGGGTGGCTACCCGAAGACGAGGAAAGCCGCTGCCGCACCGGTGTGATTATCGGCTCGGGCATCGGCGGGCTAAAATACATGGAGGATACGATTCTCACCATGTCGGAAAAAGGCCCGCGCCGGGTCAGTCCGTTTTTCATACCCGCCTGCCTGATTAACCTCACTTCGGGGCATGTCTCGATCCGCTACGGGTTCAAAGGCCCCAACCATTCGATTGTCACCGCCTGCGCAACCGGCGCGCATGCCATCGGCGACGGGGCGGAGATGATCCGCCGGGGCGCGGCGGATGTCATGGTCGCCGGAGGAGCCGAAGCCGCCATTTGCAAGGTCGGCATCGCCGGGTTCGCGGCGGCGCGGGCGCTCTCGACCAATTATAACGATACGCCGGAAAAAGCCTCCCGCCCGTGGGATAAGGGCCGTGACGGGTTCGTCATGGGCGAGGGCGCGGGTGTCGTGGTGCTGGAGGAATACGAGCATGCGAAAAAGCGCGGTGCGAATATCTATGCCGAGCTTATCGGCTACGGCATGTCCGGGGACGCGTATCATATCACCGCCCCGGCTGAGGATGGCAACGGCGGCTACCGGGCGATGCAGGAAGCACTGAAAACCGCCGGTATCAGCCCGGATCAGGTGGATTATATCAATGCGCACGGCACTTCGACGCCGCTGGGCGATGAAATTGAGTTGCGCTCGGTCAAGCGCCTGTTCGGCGATGCCGCATATAAGCTTTCCATGTCCTCTACGAAATCCTCTGTTGGCCATTTGCTGGGAGCGGCGGGCAGCGTTGAGGCGATTTTCACCATCAAGGCCATGCAGAACGGTATTGTGCCGCCGACACTCAATCTCGACGATCCCTCCGAGGGCTGCGATCTTGATCTCGTGCCACACAAGGCCAAGGAACGCCCCGTGAAAATCGGCATGTCCAATTCCTTCGGTTTCGGCGGCACGAATGCTTCGCTGATTTTTGCTGCTGTCTGATTTCTGAAGTACGGTTTCCAATATCCGAAAACCGCATGACCGGCTCGCGGATCACTCCATGAAAAAAATTTTTCTGATCTTGCTTTTCCTGATGTTTATAGGGCTGGCCTCCATCGCAGGCGGCTGGCTATACCTGCAACATGTCGCCGACACGCCCGGTACGTATGATTCCCCGCAAATGGTGATCGTGCAGCCCGGAAGCGGCCTGAATAAAATCGCCGGGCAACTGGCCGATGCCGGTGTCATCGCGGAACCTTTACTGTTTCGTGTGATGGCGCGGCTGGATGGCCATCACCAGCATCTCAAAGCCGGGGAATACCTGTTCGGGCCGGGCATGACTCCCCGGCAGATCGAGATGAAAATGGTGCGCGGCGAAGTGGTGCAGCATAGCGTGACCATCCCCGAGGGGCTGATGAGCGGGGAGATCATTGCCATCATCGCCTCAGAACCCCTGCTAACGGGAGAGATGCCGGATGAGATTGCCGAGGGAAGCCTTCTGCCGGACACCTATTTCTTTCTGCGCGGAGAATCCCGTACCACCATCATGGAGCGCATGCGCGGGGCGATGGATAAAACGCTGGCGGAAGCATGGGCGGCGCGTGCAAGCGGCCTGCCTCTGGAGACACCCGAAGAAGCCCTGACGCTGGCTTCCATCGTCGAGAAGGAAACCGGCATTGCTTCCGAGCGGCCCGAAGTGGCAGCCGTGTTCATCAACCGGTTGCGCATTGGTATGAAACTCCAGTCCGATCCGACGACCATTTATGGCCGCCTGCATGCGGAGGGGATTCGCCGCCAGATTATCCGCAAGAGTGATCTTGAGCATGTAAATCCTTATAATACTTATGTGATTGACGGATTGCCCCCACATCCGATTGCCCATCCCGGACGGGCGGCAATTGGGGCGGTTCTCCATCCCGCCGACAGCGATGCGCTCTATTTTGTCGCCGATGGCAATGGCGGGCATCGCTTTGCCGCCAGCCTTGCCGAGCACAACCGCAACGTGGCGCAATACCGGGCCATGATGCGCCACGAAAGAGGCGATAAATGATGTATATCTGCAACAAGCAAAATCACGAATACTCGCCTTTTTGCAGTGCAGCATGAAAAATTCTGTGCATCGCATAAAGCTTTGGTATAGTATCGGCGGAAATACTGGATATGCGGGTTTAAGTGCTTGTATAACAGTGTAGGTTTAATGAGGCAGGTATAAGGAACGCACAATGAAAAAAACATGGATGTATACGCTGGCCGCCGGGGCACTCGCACTGGCTCCGATGGCGGTAAACGCGGGCAGTGACTACAAAAAAGTCGTGCACGACAGTCAGGGCCATATCGTCAAGAATACGTGGGATAACTGCGTGATTACCAAATGGGACGCCGAGCATCCGGAATGCTCTGAAATTGATAACGAACTGCTGGTGGTTTACTTTGCGTTCGACGATGCCGGACTGACGCCGGAAGCTCGTGGCAAACTGGATTCGCTGATCGGCATGCTCAACAGCGCTTCCGATGTCGAAAGCGTTGATATTGTTGGGTTCGCGGATGAAATTGGCAACGCCGATTACAACTATAATCTCTCCCGCCTTCGGGCGCAGGCCGTTCAGGGGTATCTGTCCTCTCGCGGCATCGTTGAGCGCGATAACAACGTCGATGTCCGCGCTTTCGGCGAGGATGCACCGGTTTCTGACTGTTCCGGCGTGACGGGCGAAGAGTTGAAAGCCTGCCTGTGGCGTGACCGCCGGGTGGAAATCAAGCTGAACTTCCAGCGTTAATCAACCGGATTCGCATGAAAAGGGGGCGGCGCGTTCGCCCCCTTTTTTATCTGGACACGCGGCCTGTCAAAGCACTAGGGATAGAAGCGTTAATAACTGGAATACGTCGTCTAAGCGGCGGGCAGGCAGCACATGACTTTTACCAGCGGCAATGACATGCAGATTCGCCCGGCGGAGGCAGGAGATATCCGCGATGTCGCGGAGTTGCATGTTGCCGCGTGGCAGCATGGTTACCGGGGCATGGTTCCCGATGCCTATCTCAACGCGCTTTCCGCCGACCGGCGCGAGGTGAAATGGCGTAAGGCTTTTACCGAAGGCTCGCCGGAATTATGGGTTGCCTGCAACGACTGGGAACTGACCGGCTGGATCGCATTCGGCAAATGCCGCGACGAGGATAAGCCCGGTGCGGGAGAATTGTACGCCATCCATGTCTCCCCCTCCTGCTGGGGCTGCGGCATCGGCCATCATCTCTGGGAGGCGGCGGAGAAGCGCTTGCGCGAATCGGGCTACAGGGAGGTTGCGGTATGGTCGCTGCTGGCCAATGCCCGCGCCAACCGATTCTATGAATCTATCGGTTTTGCAGCGCAGGAAGCAACCAGAGAAGTGACGATTGGTAAAGTGACTCTGAGGGCACGGCGATACACGATGAAACTCGCCTAGCCGATTTCGATATGCCCGCCGCCGCCGCTGTGTGGCGCGTTCGGAGTCACATGGCTGCCATCGGGAATATCGGCCAGCGAAATGAGATTTGCGCCTGCATCGAACTGCCCCGAAGCGGCCA